>CAMOEP010000433.1 GCA_946612185.1 uncultured Ruminococcus sp. | reverse complement strand
ACTGACCCGCTTATGAAAATGGAGAATACCCGCAAGCGTGACCTTACACGCCGTAAGCTGAAGTATACCCTTATAGTCGATATGTTCCGTGACAAAAAGATGTTTACAGGCTATAAATGGGAACTTCGCTGCATTGACTATACCGCAGATGCTGAGCCTATATTCAGCGACGAAGTGAATATATCAAGCGGTGTAATTAATATGGGATATATGTTTGCTGAAGCAGATATGGTGCGTTACTTCGCCAAAAATCAGCTTTGCTGGGAAAATACGAATGACGTTTCCAGACCAGATCTGATGTACAGCTTTATTAAGGAGGAATGAGATGAAATATAACGCTTTTTCAATATGTCTCAATTCCCTGCACCTGCCGGATAAAAGCAATGACGGCGATGTATGGTGCGATATAAGCCCGGAAAGTGAAGACATCATATATACACTCTACAGGAAATTTCAGGTGGACTACAGCTCCGCCAGAAACCCGGAACAGCTTGAGAAAAAGCTGAACGGGAGCATATTCGCTGTCTGCATATCAGAAGGATATGTACTTCTGAGCGTCGGCACAAACAAAATGAGCAGGACAGTGAACCTTTCAGGTTTTCTGCTCAGAAGCGATGAGAGTCTGCGTACTGCCTGGAAGCTTGTCCGCTGGCAGCTCCTTTTCCTTTGTGCAAAAGGCTGGGATCGCTGCGGAAAGGTGTATTTGCTGCCGTCAGAGATAAATGACATGGCTTCACAGATGAAGTTCGGTCAGGAGGAGCAGAAGAAACTGCTGGGAATAGGTCTTGAGATGCTTAAAGCTGAGATACCCTACAGCTTCGCTCTTACTAACTACTCACGCCTTGAGATGCCGCTGGAATTCAAAAGCGGCTATGAACTTTCTGCCGGTCAGAAGGCTGATAATATGAGCCGCAAGATATTCATCGGCACAAACGATGTGCAGCGGCAGGTGCAGGAGATAGTCAGAAAGCAGCCGTTTTTCCAGAACTTTACCCTGGAGCATAATACTGTCAAAAATTATATCAAAAACTATCAGGGTCCTGACAAGGATATCAAGACCACTATGTCCAATTACGGCAGAGATGAGGTATGGTACTTTGTGCTGAGATCAGGTGACATGGTTTTCCAGAAACACCTTGATCGTGATACAAGCACATTCCTTTCACAGGAAAGCGGTATGGAGTTCAGTGCGATCTATACCCTTGCGCTTAATACACTTCATGAGGCAAGTAATTACTTTACCCTGCGTACTATGGCACAAAGAGAGCAGATGCAGCAGCAGTATGCTCCTCAGCAGCGCCCCACCCGTCCCGGAAACGTTATGCAGGATATATCCCCGGAAGCATTCAATGCCTCTCAGGGAAAAGTGCCCGTAACTGAGGCGAAGAAAAAGAAACCGGAAAAGTCCGGCGGATTCCTCAGCAGGTTCAGGCATAAAAAAGATGACTGATTTTTAAAAAACACTTGCAAATCAAAATCAATAGTGATATAATAGCATTGGGGAGCCTGGAGGACAGGCTGAGAGGGAAGTGTTGCTTTCGACCCGTTGACCTGATTTGGATAATGCCAACGTAGGGAGCTTATTGATGTGATATGGGGCTGCCTTGTGCAGTCCCTTTTTTCCTGCACAGTGCTGAAGGAGGGTTGATTTATGGTAAAAATAAACGGAGAAGATATGGAGTTTTCCGGCAAGACAGTTGTTCAGGCACTGGCTGAACTGGGCTACAGCGAGCAGCGTGTGGCTGTGGAGCGCAATGAGGAGATAGTACCCAAAGCTATGTATGCCGAGACAGTCCTCTGCGACGGAGACTGCGTCGAAGTTGTCAGATTCGTGGGAGGAGGCTGATAAAATGGCTGTACCAACAAGTGAGGAGATGTATGCCGCACTTGAAGAACGTCACGGAAAAGAACTGCAAAAGCGGCTGAGTGAAGCGAGAGTAGCAGTCTGCGGACTTGGCGGACTTGGCTCAAATATCGCCGTCTGTCTTGCCCGTGCAGGTGTGGGGCACCTTCACCTTATCGACTTCGACCTCGTTGACATCTCAAACCTTAACCGTCAGCAGTATGCCGCAAACCAGTTGAGGTTGCCAAAAACTCAGGCGCTTTCGGATAACCTCCGTGCAATTGCGCCATATTGCCATATTACCACTGATACTGTCATGCTTACCGCTGATAATGCCACGGTGCTTCTGCAAGATGACCAGATCATCTGTGAAGCCTTCGATAAGGCTGAGAATAAAGCGGTGCTGGTAAACTGTGTACTGGAAAATATGCCTGAAAAGCCGCTTGTTGCCGCTTCTGGAATGGCTGGGATAGGAAGCGCCAATTCTATCCGCACACGCAGGATAATGAAGAACTTCTACCTATGCGGCGACGGCGAAAGTGATATTGCCGATGGTCTTGGACTGGTGAGCGCAAGAGTAATGGTCTGCGCCGCACACCAGGCGAATATGGTTATACGCCTCATTGCAGGCGAGAGAGAACCCTAAAGGAGTAATACT
>CAMOEP010000432.1 GCA_946612185.1 uncultured Ruminococcus sp. | reverse complement strand
AAACTCAATATCAAGACCCCTGACGTTGTAGTTCCTGCGACAACATATATCGACGAGTTCATCAAGGTGATAAAGTCACTGGAAGAAAAGGGCTATGCTTACTTTGCCGGCGGAAACGTTTACTTCGATACCTCAAAGCTTGATAACTACTACGTTTTTGGTGACTTCAACGAGGAAGACCTGGAAGTGGGCGTTCGTGAGGGCGTTGAGGCAGACGATAACAAGCGCAATAAGGCTGACTTTGCACTTTGGTTCACCAAGAGCAAGTTCGACGACCAGGAACTTAAATGGGATTCCCCCTGGGGCGTAGGATATCCCGGCTGGCACATCGAGTGCAGTTGTATCAGTATGAAGAATCTGGGTGAGTACCTTGATATCCACTGCGGCGGTATCGACAACGCATTCCCCCACCACACCAACGAGATAGCACAGTCTGAGGCTTATCTGGGACATAGCTGGTGCAACTACTGGTTCCACGTTCATCACCTGAACACTACCAACGGCAAGATGAGCAAGTCAAAGGGCGAGTTCCTGACAGTTTCCCTGCTGGAGGAAAAGGGCTATGATCCGCTTATCTACCGTTTCTTCTGCTTACAGTCCCACTACAGAAAGTCACTGGTATTCTCCTGGGAGAACCTTGACAACGCTAAGACCACTTTCAATAAGCTTATCGCTAAGATCGCACCCATTGCGGCTGAGCCATCCGGCGATATCGACCAGACTGAATACGACCGCCTGATGCAGAGTTTCAACGACGCTATGGGCAACGATATCAATACCGCACAGTCCATCACCTGCCTGTATGACGTGCTGAAGTCGAAGGCAAGCAATGCCACAAAGCTGGCTCTTATCGGTGAATTTGACAAGGTTCTGGGACTTGACCTTATCAAGAAGGCTCAGGAGAGCAATACTTCCGACGAAAGCGATATTCCCGCAGAAGTTCTGGAACTTGTGGAGAAACGCAAGGAAGCCCGCAAAGCTAAGGACTTCGCTCTTGCTGACCAGATCCGTGACCAGATAACTGCACTGGGCTATGAAGTAAGAGAAACTCGTCAGGGTACTGAGATAAACAAGATCTGAGGCGCTGACGTGGCAAGAATCTACCCCCTTTTCAGTTCAAGCAAGGGCAACAGCACTTTCATCGGCACGGAAAAAGCCGGTATACTCATCGACTGCGGAGTAAGCTTCCGCCGTCTGAAAGCTGCCCTTGACGTGAACCAGATACCCCTTTCGGCAGTGCAGGCAGTGTTCATAACCCACGAACACTCCGACCACATCGCCGGACTGAAAATGCTTACCAAGACTACGGGTCTGCCGGTGTACGGTCAGAAGCGCACTCTGCAAAGACTTTGCGACGCTGACAAGATAGCACCCTCGTCGCCTATTATCGACATGAGCGGCATATCCATATCCTGCGCCGGAAATGAGGTAAGCTGTTTCAATACTCCGCATGATACCATTCAAAGCTGCGGCTACCGCATACGGACGCAGGACGACAAGCTGTGCGCTGTATGCACTGACCTGGGGCACATCACCCCGGAGGTGGATATGGCACTTACCGGCTGCCGGCTGGTTCTGCTGGAGGCAAACTACGACGACGAGATGCTCCGGAACGGCCCTTATCCGCTGTACCTGAAAGAGCGAATACTGTCCCCCAACGGACACCTTTCCAACAACGCCTGCGGTATCCAGACACGCCGCCTGGTGGAGCAGGGGACTACACATATTATCCTGGGGCATTTAAGCCCGGAGAACAACCGTCCTCATATCGCTGACCAGACCGCCCAGAACGCTCTTTACGGTATGGAGCGCAATAAGGACTACCTCCTGGGCGTTGCGCCTATGGAGACTACGGGAGGAGCAGTGATCTTCTGATGAATATTAACCTTATCGTTATAGGCAAGCTGAAAGAGGACTACCTCCGCAATGCCTGCGCTGAGTACATAAAGCGGCTGGGAAGGTACTGCACATTCAGTCTCCATGAACTGAATGAGTGCCGCCTCAGCGATAACCCTTCGGAAAAGGAGATAGCCTCCGCCCTGAAAAAGGAGGGCGAGCAGATACGCCGGTATGCCAAGGGATTTATAGTACCCATGTGCATCGAGGGAAAACAGCTTACCAGTCAGGAACTCTCGGAGAAGATAATGGATACCGGCGTAGGCGGTGAGAGTACCGTTACATTCATAATCGGCAGTTCCTACGGTCTTGACCCGGAAATAAAGGCAATGGGCAGCCTGAAACTATCCATGTCGAAAATGACTTTTCCTCACCAGCTTGCAAGAGTAATGCTCCTTGAACAGATCTACCGCAGTTTCCAGATAGCTGAGGGCGGAAAGTATCACAAGTAAAATTGTTAAAAACTATTGAAATTATAAATATATTATGTTAAAATAGTATAGAGGAACTTCCCTCGCATATTCTGGAAAAGGGAGTTGATGTAATGGACGCTTCAGAGTACAAATGTCCGAATTGTAACGCAGAACTGAAATTCGACCCTGCGACGCAGAAGCT
>CAMOEP010000431.1 GCA_946612185.1 uncultured Ruminococcus sp. | reverse complement strand
CCATTGTCATGGTGAGCTGCTCCGGAGGATATGCAACTGATACATTAGGCATTGTAGCATCATACTGAGCCATGCAAACAAAGTTTACAGGGAAGAAGCCGTTATTTCTCTCGAAGCCTGTGAAATCAGGGTCAACAAAGGAACGTGTTATCTGTCTTGCACGGTCAGGTCGGAAATTGAAGAAGATAACGCTGTCATCAGCCTTTATCTGAGCGCCGCCCTCGATTACTGTAGGCAGCATGAACTCGTCTGTTACCTCGTTGGCATAGGAGTTCTTTATAGCCTGTACAGGGTCAGACTCCTTGACACCCTCGCCGTAAACGAGAGCTGCATAAGCCTTTTCAACACGGTCCCAGGCATTATCTCTGTCCATAGCATAGAAACGTCCGGAGATAGTAGCTATCTTGCCAAGACCTATCTTATCCAGCTCTGCAACAGCCTCTGCCATGTAATCAGCAGCAGATGACGGAGGAACATCTCTTCCGTCCAGGAAAGCGTGGATGTATACCTTGTCAAGACCGTTCTTCTTAGCCATTTCAACGATACCGTAGAGGTGCTCCATATGGCTGTGAACACCGCCGGGAGAGAGAAGTCCCATAAGGTGAAGAGCGCTTCCCTTAGCCTTGCAGTTATTCATTGCGCCGAGGATAGCCTCGTTATTGAAGAATGTACCGTCCTTGATATCCTTTGATATCTTTACCAGCATCTGATAAACGATACGGCCTGCACCGATATTTGTATGTCCTACCTCAGAGTTGCCCATCTGACCATCTGGAAGACCGACATCAAGTCCGCTTGCGCCGATGATAGTGTGGGGGCAGGTCTCCATGTATTTGTCCAGATTCGGCTTCTTAGCGGCAGCTATAGCGTTGCCGTAGGTGTCGGGGTTATAGCCGTATCCGTCCATGATTATAAGTGCTACGGGTTTTTTTGACATAATTATTCTCCTATAAATTTTTTGATATACCAATCGCTTTTATCTACATAATAAGGTATGCTGTTTTCATCACACCAGTCAGTTATCTTTTTAAGGTGATACTTATCCTCAAAAATACGAAAATTCGTAAGATTCTGTCCGCCGTCGTCAACCGTTCCCCAGAACCAGTTCATAAACTCATTTTCATCCTTGATGCCGTCAAAAAACTGCCTGAGCTCTTTTCTGAATGTCTTAGTATAAGCTTTTGCAGTTTCGTTTTTTTCTGTGAACGGGAACGGTATGGGAGTTTCAATAAACTCAGCCTCATCACTTTTCTTATCAACGATAAGGAAAGTATAATGGTCAAACCAAAACTGTTCAGACTCAGCTCTGACAAGTTTGAAAACTTCATAATCTATTTTCAGTACCATAATTCAAAGTGAAGATATTTAACGGATAATATCCGTTTTCCGAAGTTATTATCCATTTTCCGAGCCTCTACCCCCAAAATACAAAGAAAGAGTTCATGGGGTCGTACATCATACAAACCCTCCCGGCGTTATTCTCGTAAACTTCAACGCTTTCAATGCACTGTACCAATTGTTCGGTCTGCATTGAGACCCATATTCGGTAATCTGGGAAAGACGGCACGTCGAGATATAACGACGCTGAATTTAAAAGCGAATGTTTATCTTCCGGCGCTCGTTCATCGTAACCGCCGAGATACTCTTTAAACGTTATTTTGCTAAACCTTTTACTGCTATGTTCGTGTTTTTTTGCGCCGACTTTATCCACGTAATCATTAAGATAGTCTTCAGCCGTTTCTTTATCGCATACGAATGAAAGACACGAGTGCGGCGCAGAATCGGGTCCATGTATCGCAATTGGGGTATAAAAATCATAATCCTCGACCTCGGCGGGTATCTTTGAAGGCAGATCCTGCCCACGCAGGGATGAGCCATACGTATAAACCAAACGCTTTATAGTATACATTGATCTATTGTTTTCAAAATTCCGAATTATAAAAGGCGAAACAGAAAGCACTGCAATAATAGCGATGATAACACATCTCAAGGATATCACTTCAGCTCTGTGTGAACCGCTGCTTTTGTACTTCTTGTAAAAAGAAGCAAGCAAAACATTTAGTATAATAAACGGTATGAAAAGAAATAGCATTAAGCCCAATGTTAGCAGCCACCAAATAGAGGCGAAAAACATCATTACGCAAACGATCAGGTTTATCGGTCTGAAATCTATATCCATTCTATCCGTTTCGGTTTCCATTATTTTTCCCATTCTGTCATATTCCCCCCCATTTATACTAAAAAGCAAGTACGGGGGCGGATATTCTCCGCCCGTCGTAAATTGCCAATATAGTCTAAGATCAGCCGTTTACAGCAGCCTGAACGATAACGTTGAAGTCCTCAGCCTTCAGTGAAGCACCGCCGATAAGACCTCCGTCGATGTTAGGCTTAGCAAGAAGCTCAGCGCAGTTCTTAGCGTTCATAGAACCGCCGTACTGGATTGTTACAGCGTCAGCAGTAGCCTGATCGAAGAGCTTAGCAAGCTGTGCACGGATGAATCCGCAAACTTCCTCAG
>CAMOEP010000430.1 GCA_946612185.1 uncultured Ruminococcus sp. | reverse complement strand
TACGCTGACAAGCGTATTGACGGGGCGCAGATAGACCCGCAGATCTACCTTGACTGGCTAAGCCAGAACCCGGACGTTACAAGCTATGAAAGGGAATGGAAAGCCGTCGAGGACGGCGTTCAGGTGTGGCGTGAGGACTGCACAAATACCCGTGTGGCGACAATTTTCCTTCGTCCTACGGAACTTGTTACACGCCTGCTTCTCGACACAGACCTCTGGGAGATCTCCGGCAGCGAGGAATTCCTGGGCAGGGATTGCGTAGTACTTGCCGGCGATATACACATGGAACTGGGCGAGCAGGACGAGAATTACTATCGCCAGCCGGGTGAGTTTAAGATGCTTGTGGACGAGGAGACCGGCTGTATGTTGAAGTGTCTGGTTTACAACGTGGGCGGCGAACTCAGCGAGTGGTACGTCACAAGGGACATTGCTTTTGACGGCGATGCACAGGAGGTTGCCGAGGTGGATTTCTCCACACTCACCGACTACACCATGACCGAGGAGGAGATAGAGGAGGCAGCTAAGCAGCGTGAAGAAGCCGGAGATGAGTTCTCCGTGAATTCAAGCGGCGAAACTTACGGCGTATACCGCTGGAAAGGCGTTGATGACTACGAAAACGCTCCTGACCTTATTGCGAATGTGGGCAAGTATCAGGTTCGTGACGGCGGCTATATCAGGAAAGATGAGCTTTTTGAGAAGTTTGGTGAACACCCCTGCTTCGACGTTATGAACATAGTCAGAAAGGCGGACAATACCCCCGAAGGCACAGACCTGAACATCTACGACAGCGAGGGCGAGAATATCCTCTATGTCATTACAGTTTACTAAGAACCTGCACCCTATGTGGACAGGTTCTAAGAACAGAAAAAACCGGCAGTTTGTACGCTGCCGGTTTTTCTGTATTAGGAGGAAAGCTATTTCTTTCGTACTTCCGATACTGATACCCAACTGTCAAAGCCGTTTAATATCTTGCTTTCAGTCAGGTTAAGATGACCCTTGATTACCAGTATATCTCCGGGGGAGATGTTGTTTATGATATCCGGGTCGTTGGAGTTTGTGAAGCTGCATCTGAGGTAGTACTTTTCAGTGCCGTCGTCAGGTGCGCCGGGACTCTGGACATAAATTCTTCCGTCAACGGATTCTGTCAGATACACCTTACCATTGAAGGCAATGTCCGTGTCGTGGTACTTGGCAAGTGCAGCGTCCGGGTCTGCCTGATAGTCGCTGACCAGTGTGCTGATAAAAGCGTCACGTTTGTTGTCAGCGATAATGCAGTACACAGTGAAGATAAGAAGTCCTACCGCAGCGGCGATGGCTATAACAATAGCAGCCCTTTTCGCTGTCTGGCGGTGCTGGTCGGTATCTATCTTGCGGATAACCTTTTTGACCTTTTTCTTCCTGTTCTCCATACGCTGATTACGCTTGTACTTTTTGTGGTGCAGGGTGTTGTCATTCATAAATATGTCTTACCTCTTTCTATAAAAACTTATAATGTGTCCTGTGTAAAATGTTTTTTAGTAAGAGGAATAAGGGAGGGGAGGGAAAGTATCTTGAAACGGTCGCCTAACCGTTTCTGAATTACAATATTATTATATACCTTTGAAAAGTCAAAGTCAAGAGAATTTGTGTATTTTGTACATTTACACAAACAACTGTTTATTGTTTTGTGCGCAGTTCACGTTGGAACAGATTAAATATCACCTGTAAGATTAAATCTTACCTGTAAAGTGAGGAAGGGGAGGGGTATACTCTGCAAATTGGCACGCCTGACCCCTGAGTACCTTCACGGGCATCTACCGCCCATATTTCTACCTGCTCCTCGTCATTTTTCCGGAAACCCACGAACCAGCGGTTTACATAGCTGCCGTTGGGCAGTTTGCCGTTGAGTTTCATTGGCAGGTGTACATATCTGCTGGAGGTTGAGAACTGGTATCGTATATTTGCGGCGTAGGCGATATCGTCGTGAGTACCGCCGTCGATCGGTACAAATGCCCAGGCTTTTGGGTTTTTGGTTTGCTTGCAGCCGTCGATCTTCAGTGTCCAGCAGATGTCGTAGTCCTCGCCGGTCACTTCGTCGTGGGCATGGAACGGCACACGGTAGGACGAACCATGACGGTAGAAAGAGTCACGGGCTTTATCGTCAGTGCCGACGATATCGACCATATTGTAGTAAAGTTCCTTGGCGGTATTAACGTCAACGGCACGTCTTGCCTTGCGGACGTATCCGAGCATTGCGGGAACGAGGATTGCCGCAAGAACGCCGATTATTGCTATGACGACGATAAGTTCAATAAGAGTAAAACCTGGTTTTTTCATATAAATCATCTCCATGTTACATATTGTACCATAAATATTTTATAGATTAATGTATGTGTTGTGAACTTTTTGTTATATAGTACACAAAAATCTGTATTCTGATTTGTAGAATCAAGCTGAGCCAGCTTGACCGCCCCCACGTTGTCGCTCGTGAACTCGCTTACTTTTTTAGAAACAGTACTTTTGCCGTCGCTCAACCG
>CAMOEP010000429.1 GCA_946612185.1 uncultured Ruminococcus sp. | reverse complement strand
AACCGCCGTGACCACGGCACTGTAGTTACCCTTGCCTGCAACCGTCCTGCTGAGACTTGCTTCTGCGGAGTATTCGGCATTGACGCTGCTGAGCCTGAGGGAGACTGCTCATGCTGGTGCGACGGCGAGAACTACTATTTCAAGGCTAATACCGATAAGGGTAATGCTTTCATAGAGTCCGTTTCTTCACTTCTGGAAGAAGGTGACGATGCTAAGGTTGAGGAAGTAAAGGACAAAACAAGAGCTATCCTCGCAAAGCTTCCCCTTGCTAACCTTTCTACCGCTTCTTTCGGTGGCGATACTCTCAAGGAAAACTTCAATTCTGAAAAGTGGGCTGAACTCTCCGAGTCATGCCTGGGCTGCGGTACTTGCACATTTGTTTGCCCAACCTGCCAGTGCTACGACATCAGAGACTTCGACACAGGACACGGCATCAAGCGTTTCCGCTGCTGGGATTCCTGTATGTACTCCGATTTCACAAAAATGGCTCACGGCAACCCCAGAACTTCTCAGCTTGAAAGATTCCGTCAGAGATTCATGCACAAGCTGGTATACTTCCCGGCTAACAATAACGGCGAATTCGGCTGTGTAGGCTGCGGAAGATGTCTGTCCAAGTGTCCCATTTCTATGAACATCGTCAAGGTTATGAAAGCATTGGAGGTTAAGTAATGAATAACGATACATTGATCCCCCACATCGGAGTCGTTACAGATATCAGGATCGACACCCCCGATGTTAAGACCTTCCGTGTGGTATCACCCGAAGGCGGCAAGGTTTTTGAGCATATGCCCGGACAGTGTGCTATGCTGTCTATTCCCGGCGTGGGTGAGGGTATGTTCTCTATCACATCTTCCCCTACAAATAAGGAATTCATGGAGTTCAGCATCAAGAAGTGCGGCTGCCTGACCACCTGGCTTCACCAGATGGAACCCGGTCAGATGATAACTATCCGTGGACCTTACGGCAACCACTTCCCCGTTGAGACTGACCTGAAGGGCAAGGATCTTCTGTTCATTGCCGGTGGTATCGGTCTTGCGCCCCTCCGCTCCGTTATCAACTACGTCCGTGACAACCGTGAGAACTACGGCGATGTTCAGATCGTTTACGGTTCACGTTCAATGGATGACCTGGTTGACTACAAGGAGATCATCGACGAGTGGATGAGCGATAAGGGTATCGAAGTAAACCTTACTATAGATAATGCTCAGGAGGGCTGGGACGGTCACGTTGGCTTCGTTCCCAACTATGTCAAGGAACTGAACCCCTCCACAAGCAAGACAGTTCTCGTCTGCGGACCTCCGATCATGATTAAGTTCACTTTGGCAGGTCTGAAGGAACTTGGCTTCACTGAAACTCAGGTGTTTACCACTATGGAGCTTCGCATGAAGTGCGGCGTGGGCAAGTGCGGAAGATGTAATATCGGTGACAAGTACGTCTGCAAGGACGGCCCTGTTTTCCGCTACGATCAGCTTGGTGCGCTGCCTGACGAATATTAAGGAGGGTCACGATAATGGATAATATGATTAATGTGTATCTGTTCGGCAAGAAGTATCAGGTGCCGGCAGGTCTTACAATAATGACTGCTATGGAATATGCCGGCTATGAGCTGGTAAGAGGCTGCGGCTGCCGCAACGGTTTCTGCGGTGCGTGTGCTACTATCTACCGCATCAAGGGTGAGGTAGAGCTTCACGGATGTCTCGCCTGTCAGACAGAGGTTCAGGAAGGTATGTACGTTGCTACTCTGCCTTTCTTCCCCCTGGAAAAGAGAGTATACAATATCGAGGAGATAAAGCCCAATGAGCAGATCATGATGCAGCTTTATCCTGAGATCTATAGCTGTATCGGCTGCAATGCCTGTACAAAGGCTTGTACTCAGGAACTCAACGTTATGCAGTACATCGCTTATGCTCAGAGAGGCGAGTACGAGAAGTGCGCTGAGGAGTCCTTCGACTGCGTAATGTGCGGCGTATGTTCTTCACGCTGCCCTGCTGGTATCTCTCACCCCCAGGTAGCTATGCTGGCAAGACGTCTCAACGGTAAGTACATCGCTCCTGAGTGTGAGCATCTGGCTGACCGTGTAAATGAGATCAACGAGGGTATCTTCGACGAGAAAATGGCTGAGCTTATGGCTAAGGCTGTTGACAGCGTTGAGGAACTCAAGGATATGTACAACCACCGTGATATCGAAAAGTAAGGGGGAGCGCAGATATGTACAAAATCGAAAAACTCAATGAACTGGCAAAGATCGTTGCCGAAAAGAGAGCCGATAATGCTGCTCTTGAACCCAGAAGAATGACTGCTGAGGAAAAGGATACTCTCCTTTCCCACTTCCACCCGGACTACAAGGAAGGCGAGTTCACTATACTCTCTGCCGGCGTTAACAAGGGCAGTAAAGTTCCTACTCAGCTTGCTGAACTTCTCCAGGGAAAGAGCCGTATCAGCGCATCTGACGTTGATCTGACAAACCCTGACTACGATACCGATGTACTTATCATCGGCGGCGGCGGTGCTGGTGCATCTGCTGCTATC
>CAMOEP010000428.1 GCA_946612185.1 uncultured Ruminococcus sp. | reverse complement strand
AGGTTGAGCGACGTAAAAATGTGATGTTCTGCCAAAGTAAGCGAGTTCACGAGCGCCAACGTGAGGGCGGTCAAGCTGGCTCAGCTTGCGCTCAACCATATTCTGCCTGGTACAGAGTTCTCCGGTAGAACAAAAAAAGCGGCAAATTTACAGAAATACTTCAATAGAACTTAGTAACATTGAAAACCAGGTTGAGCGACGTAAAAATGTGATGTTCTGCCAAAGTAAGCGAGTTCACGAGCGACAACGTGAGAAGCGGTCGAGCTGGCTCAGCTCGCAGAAAGGAGATATTATGCTGGCATATAATGTGGATTTCCACGGTCTTATTGATAAGAATTTAAGAGGCTTCACCGTTTATACCGAAGATGACATGAAAAATCCCGAAATACTCAGCCATATCATCAACGATTACTGCTACCATTACCTCCAGATAACCCCGTCTGGCTGGGATTTTCTCCTGAATCACTACGGCTGTGAAAAATTGTATGAATTCGACAAAAACTGCTCCTCCGGTTTCTTTCACTGCTTTGAAAGCCTCCACCTGGACAACAGCTTTGAAGCATATAAGAACTGGATAAGCGAGAAAATCGCCAATTACCCAAACGTTCCCGACAGCGTTCATGAGCAGCACCGACCAGTGAACATCATCAAATGCCTTTTGCGCTGCGGCAGAACAGCAGATGATCTCGCTGAATTATTCGACCTTCCGGCTGAATTTATCGAAAACTTAAAGGAACAAAACTGACCCTCAGCCACAAAAATCCCCCGGAGAATCACTCTTTGAAATGCTCCGGGGGATTTATTTATATGTTTTACTCTGTTACTTCTGTACTGCTGGAACTTGAAATAGCTTCACGCATATCCACCATATCAAAAGCATTCAGCTTACCATCACCGTTCAGGTCGCCCATCTGCCAGTAACCTACGGACTCGTTTTTCAGAACACGGTTAGTCAGCGAAACCAGGTCAGCAACGTTGAATTCGCCATCGTCATTGACATCGCCTAAAATGTTCTTATCGTCGAAAGTCCTGAAAGTGTACTTGAACTGCTTTGCGTACTGCTGTGCATACGACTTCTCAGCGCCGACGATGATGCCGGTATATGCGCTGTTTACAAGATGGTAATTACCGCCTAACGGAACGGAGTATTCGTAGTTTGAGATAGTGTGCCTGAAGTACTCCATTTGGCATCTTGAGTTCACAATGGTCACGGATTTCAGGTTCGGGCAAAGACAGAAGGACATCCAGCCGATCCTGGTAACGCTTTCCGGCAGGTAGCAGCTTCTTACATTTGGGTTTTTCCAGAAAATATAGCTGCCGACAGCCTCCGTACCGTCCTTGAACACAATGTCGGTATTCTCCGGCATATCACCCTTCCAGCAGTAAGCCGTAGTATTCAGGTAGACCAGTCCGTCAGGCTGTGCCTCATACCAGGCAGTACCTTCAAGTGCGGATATATCAACATCGGTGTAAGGATCAACAGTTATATCAGAAAGTGACGTACAATTGCGGAAAGCATGGTCTCTTACATGAGCGCAGCTTCTCGGTATCGAAATGCTTTCCAGTGAAGTGCATCCGCTGAATGCGCAACTGCTTATCTCATTTATCCACAATGGGATGTTTATATCAGTGAGCGAAGTACAGCCGCTAAATGCGGAAACGCCTATATTCTCTATCGACGAAGGCAGGATAACCGATTTGATATAGTCCTTGTCAGAGAAAGCGTGATACCATATTGAATTTACCGAGTGACCGTCGATAGATGACGGAATATTCACGATTTCCGATTCGCCGGTATAGTCGGTGATAGCGGCATATTCGCCAACGATCCTGTAGCGGAAATCCTTGTAAGTGCCGTCGTCCTCCTTGTCGGTGTAGGCAGATGCGCCGAAAGGCACACAAGCCATAGCTGCTGACATAAGTGCAGCGGCAGTTGTGATAAGTTTTCTGGTTTTCATAGTTTTGACCCCCATAATAATTAATCGCAGTATATTCCCCGTTTACCCCTTAATCTTCTTTATTTCTTGGTGAACCGTCATCGTAGAAGCGCTTTTTCAGTGCATCATCAGTCCCCAGCACAGCGCCTATAAAGAACATAGTCTGACCGAGTATCATGATAATGTCAGAAATGAGCAGCGTAGTGACCGGGCGGTTCTTGGCAACGATATGAGCGGTAAGGCATATCACAAGGAGGATAATTCCGTCGATAATGCAGTGCTTACCGCAGTAAACGTTGGCAAACCGCCAGGTATCGGCGTTCTGCCTGGAAAGTTCGGTGCGGCAGCCGTATTTCATCTGCGTGTCAATGCTGAATTTTTTCTTCATCATAAGACCGCTTACGATCATAAGCACCGGTACGATCATTACCATAAAAAGCATTAGCCACCATATCTCCATTAGTATGCCTCCTTTCGCAGCAGGGATAATATACCCAAAAATATTATACCATACTTCCACAAAAATGTCAACCAAGCTGCAAGCTGGGGAATGTCCAAACAGGGAGGTTATAAAAAATCGACCAAGCCAAGAG
>CAMOEP010000427.1 GCA_946612185.1 uncultured Ruminococcus sp. | reverse complement strand
AAGCGATAAGGTCATTGTAGGAGGGACCCCATTCGCTGTGGTCGATGCCGGCGTAATCCAGTATACTTGCCGGGAAGTAGCTGTTTGAAAGCTGAGCGTCCTCGTTTATCTGGAGGTCGCCTGAAGAATGTGCAGGCTTGATAAGGAGTGTGGTAGAGATAATATCGTCCAGTTCAGATGCGCCGTAAACCTCAGTCTCAACAGGCGGTCTGCCGTGGTCGCCCAGAATAATGATAGTGGTATTATCGTAAACACCCTTTTCACGCATCTGGTTGAAAAGCTCATTGAGGATAGCGAATGCGCCACGGCTTGTGGTGTAGCCGGTGATGTTGCCCAGCAGGTCGCCCTGGTAGATCTGGGATTCTTCCTCATTTGCGTCATGTGCAAAGCACATATGAATGAAGCTGAAAGTCTTCTTGTCACAGTCATTGGTGATGCCGTGATCCTTGATATAGTGGTAGAATGCAATATCGGTGTTGCTTCCGATAGCACGGGGACATCTTTCGGGTATTTCCTCGGATACTGCTGTGAAGCTATTGGAGAAATCGGCAGTATATCCGCCCAGGAACTGGTTTTTGAAGAGATAGGGGACGAGCTTTCCGAAGGAGAAGTCAGTCATAGTGGGAATGATGCCGCCTTCACCGAAGTAATTGATGCTGGAATATTCCTCAGCAGAACGGATATTGTCGCACTGGTCTTTAAGCTGATTGATGCTGTTGTAGGTAGTGGCATTATCCAGTATCATGCTTACCTGATAGCCGTTTTTCTTGAGCCTTTTGGGGAGAGTTTCGGAGTCCCAGGCAGTAGTGAAGTAGTCAGCGTAGCTGTCCCACTTGCCACTCTGGTACTTATAGTTAGTAAGGAGCTGGGTGAGAGCAGGGAAAGTATTTGTGCAGTTGGAGATATTGTCCTTATAGTAGGTGAAGTCCCTGAGTTCGTCATAGAGGTCAGGCCAGAGAACCAGGTCTGAGTCCATCCACTGACCGTCCATACGGTCTGCCAGGATAACCAGGATATTGTCCTCAGTCTGTGAGAAGTTCACAGCAGTATCGAAAGCCATGAAGTTGCTGTATTCGTCTGCCTCAACATGGACAATAGGGTTCTTTGAGAACTGGTTGTAGGAACCTAAGCCCTGCATAACGAGTATTACAGCGCAAAGGTAAGCGACTACGGCAGAGCCCTTTTTGCTGAGCGTACCCTTGGGCTTGAGGCAGCTTATAAGAAAGAGAACGAAGGGGAGAAGTGCGATGAAGGCAAATATACATATATTAGCGATATTGTATTTGCCCGGTTCGGAATAGTTTGTATCATCTCCGGTGATAGTGACCATTCTGCCGTTGAAGAACAGCATCTGCACATACATAGCGCAGAGGGTGCCGAAGATAAGGCTGTTAATGCACTTGAACACTTTCTCATGGATAGCCAGGAGCAGGTTTTGCAGGACTATCAGTGAAAGTGAACTGTAGCAGGCAGTAAGAAGCATGGGCTTGATGATATTGCCTGCGTCCATAGCGAATTCACGCTGATTTCCCAGGTAAATGTCGATAGGGGAGAAGAAAAGCACGGTAAAGGCAATAGCCAGGGAGGAGAAGATTATTCTCAGCTCATTGGCGGTATTGAATCTGTTGTACTTTTTCTTTGGTTTCTGCTCAGCCGGTTTTTCTTCAGCGGCGGCAGTTCCTTCAGCAGCGGCATCGCCGGTTGGCTCTGGAACGTTTTCAGCCGGGGTATCCGGCAAAGGAGTTTCTGAGGACTGATCGGCAGTCTGTTCAGCAGAAACTTCTTCAGTTACGTTTTCCAGATTTTCTGTAGAATTTTCAGATGTGTTGTTGCTCATCTGATGTAACACTCCTTTTCTATAAAAATTTACACCATACATAAGTAATTTTACCCCAAACTTACATGAATGTCAAGCAAAATGCCGAATATTTCGCAGTATTTTCAGAAATTCCCGGAGGCACTGTATCGATATTGTTAAATAAGTATAGTTTTTTGTAATATAAAGTAAATAAACTGTAACAAAGGTTTAAAAGGCGTGTAGTTGAGATACCTGTCATGGTGTGGTATAATATGTTCACAACAGAAAAAAATTTTTTTCAGCGATGCACGGAAATGTATCCGCCGGTACATTAATATATAGAAGCGAAAAACTTTCCATTAAAAGGAGGAACGATTATGAAAACCAGAGCATTATTAATGGCACTTACACTTATTGTGTCATCAGCAGCCCTTACATCCTGCGGTTCAGCAGACAACGCAGCCAGCACATCTTCAGCAGCAATGGGCGGAGCAGCCGAAAGCGGCGGCATTGCTGACGGCGAAGCAGTGAACGCAGACGCATCTCCTGCATTGGAAGCCGCAGACGAAGCTGGCGAGGAAGTTGCAGCAGAGGCTGAACTTTCCGCTGATGCACTCAAAGCCGAGGAAAGAGCAGTGGGCGAAGATGACGAGCCGGCTGAACTTGTTGATATTCCCGATATTGATGAAGAACCGGAGCCTGACCCGGACGAAGACATTATCCCCGACAACGGC
>CAMOEP010000426.1 GCA_946612185.1 uncultured Ruminococcus sp. | reverse complement strand
GGGCAAGTGCTTTCAGTGCCGCAGCCTTGATATTGCCCTTGGTGGTCTGGTATATTTCAAGGAGCAAGTCCGCATTAGCCGGATCGTCAGCAAGTGCATATATCGCCGCACTCCTTACAGCAGGTGCAGCTTCCTCGTTCCGGGCGATGCCTGCGTAGAACTCGTTCTCCTTTGTTCCGGCAGTCTCGCTTATGTACTTCACCAGAGCGCCGCCGGTTTTTGCAGCAGTAGAGGCGAAGGCGTTTTTCATAAGGGGAACGAGGTTTTCGCCGTAGACCTGCTTGAATATAGTGAAAAGTTCGTGGAGACTTTCGGTGTCGTTTCCGGCGGAATTCACAAACGCCAGCAACAATCTTGGGTCACTGATGCAGTTTACCAGGTAGCTGCTGAATTTCTGGGGCGCATACTGTGCCTTGCGGATAGTATCGCAGTAATCATTAAGGGCGTTGTAGGAAATGTGTTTCGGCTTCACTCCCTTGCACTCAGGCAGGGGCGTTATCTCCTCAGCGCCGGTCTCAAAAGTTCCCTGAGTTACGGCAAGTGCGTCTGCAAGGGCGATACAGCCGGATATTTCAGATGCCGGGTCATCGCTCTTGATAAGTGCCTGACACATTGCGTAAAGCTTGCCGAAAACCTTGTTCGCCTCGGACATGGGCTTGAAAGCTTCCATAGCCTTTTGCAGGCGGAAGTCCTCGGCAATTATTCCGCATCCGGCTGCTGCACTGGCATACAGCCTGCTTCTGAGTTCGTAAAATGGGTTATTTCTTATCTCCATAGCGGCTTCCTCCTTACAGTCTGATAACGTCGTCGGCGGTCACAAGTGAGTAGGGGCTGAACACGAAGCGATGCTCTGACGGGATATACCTCAGAGCGCCTGCCAGTGCGCAGCCGGAAAGTCCTCCTGCCACAAGCTTCAGTACCGTGCAGGCATCGGGGAATTCATCGCAGTCGGCAAGTGCGATAGTCTCGTTCTTGTGCTTCAATACCAGTCCGCCATCGCTGTCCGTTCCGATAGTATCAAAGGGGAGAAGTACCACCGCATACGGGCGTGAAAGGGTGTTTTTCAGTTCATTCTTAGCCTTCTTTACTGCCGCAGAGATACTTTCCTCAGTGAGGGTAAGTATGCGCTGGCTGTCCTTCGGCAAAGGCTCGAAGTCCTCGGCGCTTTCCCAGCGTATACGGCGATTTATCGTTCCGGGGTAAAGGTAAAGTTCCTTAGCCACATAAACGTTGAAGCAGGAATCAGTCGCCTGAATGTACTGCATCGCCTTGTAGGGACGGATATTCTCCGTGCGGTATATCTCGCCGGAATCAAGGTCTATCCAGTAGCCGGTCTCGCTGAGGGACTTCCGGGCGGTGTTGTCGATGACGGTGAAGGCAAGCTGCATAATAGCGGCGTTTTCCTTGTAAAGTCCCAGTTCTTTAAGCTGGGAAAGCTTCCACACACCGCCCATTGCCTCGTAGAGAACGCTGTCCTCCGGGAGTACTTCCCCGGACTCAAGCTTCTGGTCGATGTATTCCATTGACTTCTTCACCGTTGACGAAAGCTTCACACAAAGGGCGATAACTCGCTCTGATTCCGCATCGTCGGGATTCTCGGAAAGCTTTGAAGCCGCTTCGATTATCTGGTAAACGATAGTCTGCGGCTCAGGGAGGTAGTAGTCGCCAAGCTGTTGTGCGAAGTTCATATACTGTGCGCAGGCTGCCTTTGAAAGTGAACATACACCACGGGACAGGATATCTTTCACGAAATTGCCGGCAAGTTCCAGACCCTCACGCTGTTTTTTCAGTTTCTTAGCGGCTACGGACTTGTTGGGCTTTTTAGGCGCAGAAGTTTCGCCGCTGGAAGCCTTTTCCTGGCGTTTCTCTATCTTCTCACGCTTGCGGGCGATATCCTCCGGAACGTCGCCTACGGTGAATTCCTTTCCGGCGAGCCAGTCCAGCATTATGCCGAGACAATGCTTGCAGGGTATCTGACGGCTTGGGCATGAACAGCGGAAAACCACGCTCTCACCGGAAAAATCACAGGAAGCGTTATATGGTTTACTGCCGCTGCCGTAGCAGTCGCCGTAAATGAGCGTATCGTCGGCGGTCTTGTAAAGGGCACGGAATCCGCCTGACGAGGAAATTTTCTTAGCGTTGGAAAGTGCCGAGGCATTGACTGCGCTGGTGCGGACAAATTCCTCGGTAATAGAATTAACGTCTGACATACTGTCCTCCTCCATTATTTCAAAGATGTAACCATTATACCATACTATTTCAGAAATTTCAATAGTTTAATGTGCCAATTAGAGTACAATATGTTAAAAACATCTCCATTGTGCCGTTTTTGATACAATGAGCCTGTTGCCGTTACTTATGCCGTCGCAAGTTCTTTCCCGGAAGCCCCATCGTCGTCCACATTTCTACGGTAGCCGGAGGTTTTTATGTATGACAAAAAATGCTTCAAAAAGAATAAAGTTGCCATGTCTTATTTATGAAATGCTCCCCTTTTGTTAGACAATGTGGTATAATAGAGATATACCGAAATGA
>CAMOEP010000425.1 GCA_946612185.1 uncultured Ruminococcus sp. | reverse complement strand
AGAAAGTCTCCACACGGTCGGCTTTGTCCTCGATGCGGGCGATTATCTCATAGCCGATAGTATCGCAGAGTTCAGCCATTTCGTCGATAGTTACGTTTACGTTATCGAAGATAGAGATCTCGTCGCCAACCTTAACTTCGCCTTCGATGTCGGTAATGTCGATCATAGTAAGATCCATGCAGATAGAGCCGACAATGGGCGCTCTCTGACCGTTTACCACGAAGCAGCCGCTCTTTTCGTCGTTCTGGTGGAACAGCTTGCGGAAGATGCCGTCGGAGTAGCCTACAGCAACGGTAGCTATCTTAGTCTTGCGTGTGGTGGTATATCTTCTGTTGTAGCTTACGGGAGTACCAGCTTCATGCTCGGTAATTTTCAGAATAACAGTAGCAAATCTGAGTGCGGGCTTCAGGTCGATCTTCTCACGCAGTTCCTCACAGGGATAGTAGCCGTAGAGCATATAACCAGGACGAACCATATTGTAGTGAACGGCGTTCTGGTTGAATATAGCAGCGCCGGCACAGGCGTGCTTATGGGGAGCAGTTCCGAGAACTCTCTCGATCTCGCCTACAGCAGTAGCAAATCTCTGGGACTGGAGAGCAGTAAACTCCAGGTCACTTTCAGTGAAGCTGTCGGCGCAAACATAGTGCATGAAGATGCCGTCGAACTGGAGGTTAGTCAGCTTCTTTATCTCCTCAGCAAAATAACGGCTGTCCTTTACGGCGATGCCAAGACGTGCAGCACCGGTATCAACTTCGATATGGATCTTGCACTTCACGCCACGCTTGCCGGCTTCCTCGTTGAGTGCCTTAGCGAAGTTAAGGTCACCGACTGCGCTGACATAGCCGCCGTCGAGTATCTCCTTGATATCAGCGATAATGGGCTGATAGATGACCATTATATTAACATCAGGGAGAATACGTCTGATAAGTGAAGCTTCCTTAGCATCTGCAACAGCGAGATACTTGCAGTCCTTGAAAACGTTAGCGATGATATCCACGCCGCAGCCGTAAGCGTTAGCCTTTACCATAGGCATAATATCCACGCCGTCCTCCAGGCTTCTGCTTATCTGGAAGTAGTTGTGCTTCATAGCGTTTATATCAACGTAAAGTCTTGTTGGACTGGGTGGGAGAGCGGTGAAGTCGCTCCTGACGGAATTGATGTAGGATTTCAGGCTTTCGTAGAAGTCCTCCATAGCGCTTGCACGAGAACCCTTGATGAGAACAACGTCACCGATGTTCATTCCGCCCTCAGTAACGAATCTGAGGAGAGCGTCCATAAGTTCCTGGCGCTGGTCAGCAGGGAAGCAGTCGCCCTTAGTGCTGCCAAGACCGCTGCGGAAAGCTTCATAGTCCTCACCGATGAAGAATACATGGTCAAGACCGGACTTGTCGCAAAGCTGAGCTAAGTTCTTATGCTCCTGGGTACTGAAATCGCCCAGTTCGTGCATCTGACCGAGTATAGCTATCTTCTTGCCGTCCTTTTTGAATCCAAGCATAGCATTGATAGCAACACGCATACTGTCAGGAGAAGCGTTGTAGTAGTCCTTGATGATAGCGATGCCCTTATCGTAGGATACCTCGTTTCTCATGGAAACAGCCTCATAAGCTGACAGTGCAGCGCAGGCTTCGTCCAGAGTGAAACCAAGCTTCAGGGTGCTGTAGATAGCTTCCAGAGCGTTGTAAACGTTGTGGATACCGATGATAGGCAGAGTACACTTAGCGAACTTATCGCCTGTAGATACAGTGAAAGTTGTGGAAGAACCCTCGGATATGATATCCTTAGCGCAAAGCTTAGAACCTTCGCAGTTGCCTATTCTCTCGATATTGATGCCGTCGATAGCAACATCAGTAAGCATAGGGTCATCGCCGTTGATTATGAGAGTACCGTTTTCGGGCAGACCGGCAGTAATTTCCAGCTTAGCCTTTTTGATATTCTCCTGAGAACCCAGGTTACCGATATGAGCCATACCGATATTAGTGATAACGCCGACAGAGGGCTTAGCTATTCTGGTAAGCAGGTCAATCTCGCCCAGGTGGTTCATACCCAGTTCCAGAACGGCGCAGTCGTAGCTGCTGTCCAGGCGGAAAAGTGTGCGGGGCAGACCGATGCCGTTATTGAAGTTCTTCTCCGGTGTAAGCACTTTGTATTTAGCGGAGAGGATAGTATATATCATATTTCTGGTAGTGGTCTTGCCGTTGCTTCCGGTAACAGCGATAACCGGGATATCGAACTTATCACGGTAGTAAGAAGCAAGCTTCTGGTAAGCGGCAGTAGTATCATCAACGAGGATAAGGGGGATAGAAGTCTCCACCTTGTCTGAGGAAATGACAGCACAAGCGCCCTTGCTTACAGCGACCTCGATGAAGTCACTTCCACGGAAGTTAGCGCCGTTGAGGGCGATGAACAGATCGCCGCTGCTAATGGTTCTGGTATCGGTGCTGACACCTGTGATATCGAAATCATTGCAGTCAGTATCTAATCCGAGTACTTTGCGTATTTCGGAGTACTTTAATGTTTCCATAATTATCACCTTTCA
>CAMOEP010000424.1 GCA_946612185.1 uncultured Ruminococcus sp. | reverse complement strand
AGTCAGGATACCAGCAGTTATCGGAGTGGGGGAGTTTCGGAAGTCCTCCCAGAGGGTCTGTATTTCCTCCGTGGTGAAAGTCTCACGCTCAGTGGTGATGAGCTTAGGAAGTTTGATGTACTCCGTCCGGTTTTTGTCGGTGAAGTCATCACGAATGGCTATCTTGTACAGGTGAGACAGCAGGGTCTTGATGTCTCGCCTGGTATAGTAGGACGGAGCGGAGTTGTCCACAAGCTCCTGAAGCTCCGGCACGGAAAAAGAGTCTATAGTCCGGTAGCAGATATCGTCCTTAATTTTTCGCCACGCTATACGGTAGGCAGTCTGTTTTGACGTGCTGAGAGTACTCAGTTCACCGCTGAAACGTTCCCAGAGTTCTGAAAGTGTAATTACCTTACTTTCGGCAGGAGTGCTGTAGAGTGTGTTCAGATGCTCGATAGCGGCTTTCTTGGTCTTAAATCCGTACTTGGTGCGGACTTTGCGCTTGCGCTTGCCGCCCTCCATGTAGTAGCCCAGGGTCACCTGAGCCGCCCATGTGCCACAAGGACGTTTGTAGACAGTTCCCTGACCGTTGCCACGTTTTTTAGTTTTACGGGCAGCCTGCTCCTGCTTAGCTCCGCAGTAGCAGCAGTACGCAGCATCATCAGGGATAGTCTTCATGCACTTAATGCAGTTCATCATACTATCACCTTCCTTGACATTTGCCGGAGAGTATGATATACTTAAACTGTCGAGGTTTGAGTAGCAATACTCTCCTTATCCCCTGCGGTGTTCCACCACCGTGGGGGATTTTTTATTTTCTTCTGTTGTAATAATAAGCAATGTGCATTTTCAGGATATTATCCATTTTGTCAATAAAGGAAAGTTCCGCAAGGACGGTATTTCCCTTGCTGAGAAAATCGTTTGTCATATCCTGACCTATGCCTCTGTAGCAGTAGCCCAGTTTAACATCACCGTCATAAATAGCGACTGCATCAGGATCATACTCATTGCCAGGCTCTTGCATGAGTGTGAGCTTATCTTTCAGATGAAGGGCGGAGAAGTCTGGTTCACTGCCGTCAATAATGCATATCTGGATATGCTGGTACTCCTTATAAAGACGCTGACCGTCTTCAAGTTCTGTGGGAAAACGGCATTCATCATTTGAAAGAGATTGAATATCAGGCGGATCAATATGAAGGCTGCTGATGTGTGAGACATCATTTTTCTCAGATTTTGGAGTATTCTTTGCTGAAGACTTTTTCAGCGCCAGTATACACAAGAAAAGAACGACAGCACATATAACAAGAAATACGATCGCAGTGGTTCTTGCATCGCCCTCAGAAACGATCGCACCTAACAAACAAATCACTGTCAGAAAACCAAACAAGACAGCAATAATCGTAAGAACGACAGTGACTAAAGTATTCTTCATTTCAGGGTCCTCCTTTCTGCCTGCTACAGTTTTTTGATAACAGACCTGACAAGCCCGACGATCTGTATTCGAGCCATTTCCTTGCCCTCGAAAACTTTGGGCGGATATTCCGGATTGAAGCTTTTCAGAACGATCCGGTTTTTCTCATGGTAAAACCTCTTGACGACAAAATCCTCGCCGTCAATCATAACAACAGCGACTTTTCCGCTGTCAACGTCGGACTGCTTGCGAACCTGTATAATATCGCCCTCCTCGATCTTCGGGTACATACTGTTTCCGACGACCCTGATGCCGATGGTTTCCTCTGCCTCGCTGTCCGAGTCGATGTACAGCGGCAT
This sequence comes from uncultured Ruminococcus sp., assembly GCA_946612185.1. Taxonomy (GTDB): domain Bacteria; phylum Bacillota; class Clostridia; order Oscillospirales; family Ruminococcaceae; genus Ruminococcus. The sequence continues at coordinate 799 of CAMOEP010000424.1, read as the reverse complement.
ATAGTCCACAACATAGTCACTTGCCGACGCTCCGAAACCGGCAGACACACTCTCGTATATTGGTATCTGCCTGATCTTGCCCTGATCAAGGACGTAGAGTTTGTCAGACTGGGGCTGTTCTTGTGGGTCTTCCCAGCCCATTAAGTACTTTGCGCTGGTATTTGTGGCTTTTGCAATAGCTTCGATGCAGTCAATAGGAATTTTCTTTGTTTCGCCTGTAGCGTATCTTTGAAGTGATGATTTTGCGATTCCTGTTCTTTCACCTAACTCAGCATAAGTTAGCCCAGATTGCTCAATAGCCTGACGTAAACGTTTTATTCTTTCGTCCATTGGTACACCTCCTTTTATAGAACATTATAACACACAAATCCCACTTTTGCAATAGAAAATCAAAAATAATTTTCAAAAAATCCCAAAAAAGGGTTGACAATTTGAAAGAAGTGTGGTATTATATACTTATCCCAAAACAGGGATAGAAAGGAGCTGATACTATTGCTCAATGCTAATCTGCTTAGAGGAGCTATCGCAAGAGCAGGAATGAATCAGTATGAATTCGCTGTAAAGCTGGGAATCACGCCAAATACATTGACTTCTAAACTCATGGGACGTACTTCTTTCACATTAGATGAGGTTGACAAAACTTGCGAGATACTTGCAATTACAGATAATTCTGAAAAATGCGATATTTTTTTAAGCACTCCGTCCCTAATTAGGGATAAAGGCGAAAGCGAGGAAACCGCATAGAAGGAGGTGAAAGAAATGCAGGTCATAGATACCAGTACATTCAACAGGCTTAAAA
>CAMOEP010000423.1 GCA_946612185.1 uncultured Ruminococcus sp. | reverse complement strand
TGGAGACTAATAATAAACAAAAAAAGTAACGTGCGACTTAAACAATTCCCAAAAAGTAAATGCTGTTGCCGTGAATTTATAATGCGTAATTCGTAATGCGTAATTAATGGTATCGCCTTGCGGCGATGATTTTAAAGATTTAAGAAAACCGTACATCTTACAGTAACCAGCATCTTTAAAATTCGTGCCGTAAGGCACTCCGCAATTACGCATTACGCATTACGAATTACGCATTGGTTAATTACATATTGACATTAAATTAGTTAAATAAGAAAAATATGTAAAGTACCCTTGACTTTTTATGTAAAGCGTGCTATACTTTTATTGTAAAGCGAACTTTACATTAATCGAAAGGAGCTGTTATTTTGCAGAACAAGATCCAGGAACTCCGCAAAGCCGGCAAGATCACTCAGCAGGAACTCGCTGATGCCCTTTGCGTCACCCGGCAGACTATCATCTCCCTCGAAAACGGCAAGTACAACGCTTCCCTGCTCCTTGCCCATAAAATAGCCGTATTCTTCGGCATGACCATCGAGGACATTTTCATTTTCAATGAGGAGGATCAACTATGAACGAATTCAGAAAAAAACTTGAGAGAAAAGTAAGATTCTTTAGCTGCTATCTCTTCTTCACCGGTATGCTTTTCGTCATCATGTCACGGCTTTTCCCCATGTCAGAGGGCGGCAGCCTGACTATGGGCTTTTTCAGCGGAATGCTCCTGGTAATGATCTTCTACATTTTCAGGATCAATACCGCCCTGCATAACGAGGACAAGCTTAAACAAATGTTCATCGAGGAAACCGACGAGCGTAACGTTCAGCTTCGCAGGATCACCGGCAGCACCGCTATCCCGATAATAATTATAGGTATGGGCATTGCTATGGTGGTCAGCAGCTTCATAAACATGACTGTCTGCCTCACTCTGCTTGGCGCTTCACTTTTCGCCAGCATCACCACTATCATCACTCGCCTTATCGTCAACAAGACCCTGTGATCTTTCGCAGACCGACACCACATATCCGCCTTTCAGGACATACTGCCTGAACCTGTAACCCTCCGGTGCAGAAACTATCCCGGACTCGGTAAGGTCGAAGCAGGCATCTTTCAGCGGATAACTCAGCCCCATTCCTATCGCCTTGATGTATGATTCCTTCAGCGTCCACAGCCGGAAGAACATAAGGTCACGGTCATGAGCATTTTCCACAAGAGCTTTCTCTGTCCCGGAGAAGGCTCTTTTCATTACCCCCGGTCGGTAATCCCGCACCCTTTCGCAGTCGATGCCGCACTCTGCATCTGACACGATACAGGCACATATCCCCACAGCATGAGATACATTATAATGTACCTCCGGATAGTCCGCCAGTGAAGGCTTTCCGTACTGGTTCTTTACTACCGCAGACACCCCCTTTTCGTACACTATCCCCCTGCGTTTAAGGCACTCCCTGAGTAATGCGTGAGCGTGACCGCTCTGGGCTTTACGCTCTATCTCAGCAATTGATATCATGAGCATTTTTACTCTCCCCCTTTCCTTTTGATTAAATATTACCAGAAACACGTTTTTTTGTCAACAGTATTTCGTCACCTGTAAAACCGCTGTATAATTGACATTGACCGCTTACTTTGGTATAATTTTAACAGTGTGACAGAGAGGCTATCACATAATTCATTATTAAGGTGGTCATATGAGTAAATTCAGGAAACAACATATGCCTGTTGAATGGCATGAAATGATAGACCAGGAGAACGTCTGTCCGGCTTCGGAGGCTTCACTGAAAGAAAAAGCTACTCTCGTTGGACGTGTGGGACTGATGATGCTGTCCGTGGGTACTGGTGCATGGCGTGTGCGTGCATCAATGAACAAGATATCCCGTGCGCTCAATATAATCTGCAACGCCGATATCGGACTGCTTACCATTGAGTACACTTGCTTTGAGGGTTCGGAAAGCTACACAAGCGCAATTTCTCTGAGTAATACCGGCATCAATACCGATAAACTCACCGCCCTTGAGGAATTTGCTGACGGATTCAGCGAAAGGGCAAACAAGTACAGTGTTGAGCAGTTCCATATGATACTTGATAAGCTTAATAGTATGCCTGCAAACTACAAAGCAATTAACCTTGCGGCGGCTGCGGCACTCGCCTGCTGCGGATTTACTTTCCTGCTGGGCGGCGGCGCAGTTGAGATGATATTCGCATTCTTCGGCGCATTTGCAGGACAATTCGTCCGGAAGAAACTTCTGGAGCGCCACATCACCCTCCTGGGAAACGTTACTGCCGGAGTTGCGGCGGCGTGCTTCACTTACGTCCTGCTTATAAAGCTTGCGGAGCATTTCCTGGGCGTATCAGCCGTCCACCAGGCAGGATATATATGCTCGATGCTGTTCATTATCCCCGGCTTTCCGCTTATTACCGGCGGTATCGACCTTGCAAAGCTTGACCTGCGTTCCGGTCTGGAGCGAATAACCTATGCGCTTATCATCATCATAACTGCCACTGTTACCGGCTGGCTGACCGCTATGATATGCAACTTCTCCCCTGCTGACTTCCCGG
>CAMOEP010000422.1 GCA_946612185.1 uncultured Ruminococcus sp. | reverse complement strand
CCCTCCGGCTTACCGGAAGAAGCGTACCCCAAAAAGAAAGAACCGCAACTGCAAGAGTTGCGGTTCTACATGGTGAGCGAGTTTACGAGCGACAATGCGAACTGTGGTCAAGCTGACGGCAGCTTGTCGCCGGAAATTATTCCGGCGCATGGCTTTCTACGGAAACCGGTAGTTTTCCATTGTATATCAAAAAATGCTTCACAAAAAGTAAATGCTGTCACCCTGGAAATATCCATGCCACTGCTTGACAATAAGAGGGAAATGGTGTAAAATACTCTTGTAAAGCTGATTGTTTCAGTAAATTTCGTACTGTCCTCCGGGACAGTGACTGGAGGATATATATGGATCAGAAAACTCCCCGTTCAAGGGATAAAAAGGTTTCAGGCGGCGGCACCGGCGCTCATAGGCGTGGCGACGGTCTTGGTACCGGTCCTGTCGGTTCAGGCAGCTTCTCCGGCAAGCCCTCCTCCGGCGGCGGCGCTAAAAGGGCTGCTTTCGGCGGCGGAGGCGGTCTGCTGCTGCTTCTCGCCTGCATATTCCTGCCCAAACTGTTAGGCGGCACACCTATCACAGATACAGGCTCGCAAAGCGGCAGTTCTTCTTCATCGTCATCATCTTCATCAGGTGGCGGGATCGGCAGCCTTATCGGTGACATGATCGCCGGCGGCAATGCCCCTGCCGGTTTCAGCTTCTCTAACGGCGATACCGCTTCCGGCGGCTATACTGCGTCCTCCGGCGGCAGCGTGGATACAAGCGTTGACAAGAGTGCCCGTGCTAAGTACACCAATATCAAGGGCAATGGTCAGGACACTGTTACTATCATGGTATATATGTGCGGTACTGACCTGGAGTCAAAGTACGGAATGGCTTCTTCGGATATGCAGGAAATGGCTTCTGCAAAGTACGGCGACAATGTAAACATAATCATCTACACCGGCGGCTGCTCACAGTGGAAAACCAGCGGCATCTCAAACAGCGTAAACCAGATCTACCAGGTAACAAACGGCGGTCTGAAACAGCTTGTAAATGACGACGGCAGCAAGGCTATGACTTCCCCGGACACACTTTCCGGCTTCATCAAGTACTGCGCTGCAAATTTCCCTGCAAACCGCAATGAGCTTATCCTCTGGGATCACGGCGGCGGTTCTGTCAGCGGCTACGGCTATGACGAGAAAAACAAGTCCTCCGGCTCTATGAACCTACAGAGCATCAGCAAGGCGCTGAAAAACGGCGGTGTTAAGTTCGACTTCGTAGGATTCGATGCCTGCCTTATGGCTACTGCTGAGACTGCACTCATGCTGGACGATTTTGCAGACTATATGATCGCTTCCGAGGAAACCGAGCCGGGAGTTGGCTGGTACTACACCAACTGGCTCACAAAACTTGGCAGTAATACTTCAATGCCCACCACCGAGATAGGCAAGAACATCATCGACGATTTCGTTGCTACCTGCGCACAGCAGTGCCGTGGTCAGAAAACTACCCTTTCCATTATCGACCTGGCTGAATTCCAGAACACCGTCCCGGACAAGCTGAGCAAGTTCGCAGACAGCGTGAGTCAGAAGATAACTGCCAACGATTACCAGAGCGTTTCCGATGCAAGATACGGCGCAAGAGAGTTCGCACAAAGCTCAAGGATAGATCAGGTGGATCTGGTCAACCTGGCTGAGAATGTAGGTACTCAGGAGGCTTATGAACTGTCTGCTGCTATCAAAAGCGCTGTAAAATACAACCGCACTTCCACCAATATGACCAACGCACACGGCGTTTCCATTTACTTCCCATACCAAAGGGCTTCCTATGTGGATTCCGCCTGCCAGACCTACAGCCAGATCGGTATGGACGATGCATACTCAAAGTGCATCAAGAGTTTCGCAAAGCTGGAAACTTCTGGTCAGATAGCTGCCGGCGGCACAGGTTCTCCCCTTGGTTCACTTTTGGGGCTTGGCAGCACACTTTCCGGTTCTTCCGGCGGCAGTGCTGACATGATCGGCTCACTTCTGGGCGCATTCCTCAGTTCCGGCAGGTCTATTGAGGGCATCGACCGTGATAATTCCGCATTTATGACCGATTCTGAAGTGTCTGACGAAAACGCATCAAACTTCATATCCATGAACTTTTTCGACTCCAGCAAGCTGGTGTGGACTGAGGAGGACGGTAACTATAAAATGACCCTGCCAAAGGATCAGTGGGCACTTGTCCACAGCCTGGACATGAATATGTTCTACGATGACGGCGAGGGCTACATCGACCTGGGTCTGGACAATATCTATGACTTTGATGAAAGCGGCGCACTTATTGCTGATACCGACCGCACCTGGCTCTCTGTAAATGGTCAGCCTGTTGCCTACTACCACACCGAGACTACAGAGCTTGGTGACGATGACTACGTTATTTCCGGCTATATACCGGCATATCTCAACGGTGACAGAGTGAACATCATTGTGGAGTTCACTGATGAAGTGCCGGAGGGTCACGTTTCCGGCGCCACCTATGATTACGAAAACGGCGGCAAGGAGACTGAGACAGTTTCCAAGGAACTTACCGAGATAA
>CAMOEP010000421.1 GCA_946612185.1 uncultured Ruminococcus sp. | reverse complement strand
GCAAGCAGATGTGCCGCAAAGCCGTCAGGCGGTCTTTGTGCGGTGTTGCCTTTATCTTATGTGGAAACCGTCCTCATTCTGAACTATAGGGACTTCCTCACATTGTATATTCTCCACCATAATAAAAAGCTGCTGTCTCAGCCCGGATATCAAGGCATCAATGTCGCCGGAGAAGCCCTGCGCCTCCATTTCAACAGTACCGTCCCAGAGGTTCTTTACCCAGCCGGTAATGAAAAGTTCACGGGCGAGGCGGCAGGCGGTGCTGCGGAATCCTACTTCCTGCACATCGCCGGAAAATATGTAATGAAACCTGTGTTTATTCATATATACCTCCGCACTCTGCAAAAAGGAAGCGCTCCGCAAAGGAAGCGCTCCCTCAAGGCATTATTTCTTCAGTTTATCGAGAAGACCGCCTAAACCGCCCAGCTTCTCACCGATCTCGTCAAGGTTGACTTTTGCCTTGATGCCATTGATGATCTCATTGATCTTATCGTCCGGCAGGTCAACGCCCACGATGCCTTCAACAGCCTTAACGGGGTCTTCTTTGAACTTTTTGCCGAAATCCTTGTCATTTTTAACCTTTTCGATAAGGTCTTCGATGATCTTCTTGATATCCATAGGAATACCTTCTTTCATATAAAGTATATATATTATACAATATTATTTTGCTATTGTCAAGCGCTGCGCTGAATTCTTCACGGCAGCAGTATTCAGGCAAAATTTGACGAAAATAAGTGCATAAGTCCCTATGTGGACATATTCTAATTATTCCTCCGGTGAGATCATCTCCTGAATACTAACCATGTCGAAAACGTTCACTCTGCCGTCGCCGTTTATGTCAGCGCAGTCATAGGCTTCCTTGGTGAATTCGCAGCTATGCATAAGGTAACTCTGGAGCATTACCGCATCGGATACGCCCACTCTGCCGTCGCCGTTGATATCGCCAACCAGGTCGTAACCGGGATTGCCAACGGTGAAGTCGGAGCAGATAAGTTCAAAGGTATTGCCCTCGGAATCGGACGCATACACAAGGTAGGTGTAGTAGCCTGTACCCAGTGCATTGAACACTATCTTGCTGTCGAAAGTCCTGTTCAGGTCGTAGGAACAGCCGGAAGTTTCCTCCTCATAGTACTGGGCAGTCGGCGCACCTGTACGGTCATAGACACCGCCCCACACCTTAGTTATAGGCAGTTCTGAGGAGATAACGCCACGGAGAACGAATGCCTGTCCGGGAGCAAGATTGCCCTCCGGCTTAGTCTCCCCCTGGATACTCATAGCCGGCGCTATCTCGCCCACCATTTCCATATAATCCATAGAGGAATAACCGGTAACGCCGCCGGACTCCACAAGCGCCCAGCTTCCGTCGCCCTTGATGACACGGAAAGTCGCCCCGGCGTTTATCTTGCCCACAACGGAAGCGCTGGTATTATTGCTGCTTCTTATATTAAGGTATGTATTCACGTTCTTGGTGGTGTAAACTCCGGCATAGCTTGTATCGCCCCACTCAGCGGCTTCTTCCTCCGGCTGAGTATCCTTTGTGCCATCGTAGGAGAAGTAGGTAAGGGGGTCGTAGTAGGTAGTAGTCGGCCAGCCGTTCAGGAGACTGTCGCACACGCCGAAGTGGAGATGAGCGCCGTAAGATTCGCCGGTATTGCCGACGTAGGCGATGACCTGACCCTCGCTGACGCTCTGACCTGCGCTTACTGCCATAGATGAACAGTGCGCATAGAAAGTATAAACGCCGTAGCTTTCGTGCCAGAGAACCACCATATATCCATAAGCGTCCATCCAGCAGGCGGATACTACCGTACCCTCAGCCGCCGCATAGATATTCGAGCCGGCAGGTGCAGGGATATCTGCGCCGTTATGATAGCCGGACACGTTGTAAGTATTCCTCAGCTCATTGAAGTAAGTAGATATCTGGGTGTATGAGCTGTCCACGGGCCATGAAGCCGCCTGAGCGCTCAGAGAAAGCTGAGCTGTAAATAATGCCGCAGCAGCGATAACGAAAGCTGCTGCCCTTTTGACTGCCTTTATCATCGTTGATACACTCCTTTACAATGATAGTGGTCTGTAATTTTTCTGTAACCTATGATGAATGTACATCCTCCCATGCCGGCGTATCCGGCGTGATGCACAGCGGGATTTTCCGCATACGGGCGGTATACCCACCCAATCGTAATACTAACACATTAGTTACAAAAAGTCAAGTTTGTAACTGAAATATCTCAAAAGACTACGTTTTCCACAACTTCCCACAATGATTTTTGTATATACCTAACATTATTTTGTAACTATATTGTAATCCATCTTTCGTCATTTTCCGCAGCTTTTCCCGGCTCTCTCATTGGTATATCAACCAAAAAACGGTAGGTAATTACAGCATTATGCCCAATTTTATCAAAATGCTTGCATTTTTATGAGCAATGTGTTATAATATTTGTGAATAAATTGCTAAGTAGCACTGTTCCCTGTACATTGCTTTCCAGCAAAAAATTTCAGGGCAACACCGCACAGAGATTGTGGTGCAGATGCGCAGTCAGATTTTTCGGCAGA
>CAMOEP010000420.1 GCA_946612185.1 uncultured Ruminococcus sp. | reverse complement strand
AGATAGTTTCCCTGCGATTTATGGGGAAAAACTTTACCGCCGACGACCTGACCTGTACCTCTGATGCGCTGATACTGGCGCTTATGCTGCCGGCTGCTGTTGACTACCGGATAGCCGGTATAGGCTGCCTTTTTGCGGTCATCGCTGCCAAGAATATCTTCGGCGGCAGAACGAATATGATATTCTCACCGGCTGCGGCGGCGTATCTTTTCATGATAACTTCCTGGAAAAACCAGGTTCTACAGTTTACTGAGCCTCATGTCCATACAGGCATCGCTGAACACGCCAGCGGACTTGTAAGCTCCGCCAGCCATAATTTCAACCTTACCGGTAAACTCAGCTACACCGATTTTGAACTGCTTATGGGAAATTTCCCAGGCCCTGCCGGTGCGGTGTCTCTGCTTCTTCTGATAGTTGCGGCACTGATACTCCTTTTCCGCAGGGATATATCCGGCGGCGCATTCATAGGCTCGATCGCCGGCACGATTTTCATGGCGAAACTGGTTCCGGCGGCTGCTGATGCAAGTCAGTCGGTGAAGTACACCCTTGCCATGAATATGGTGCTTTTCGCCTCGGTCTACATCGTCTCCGACAGGCGAATCGCCCCGAAACGTGACTATTTCGCCTTTTTCTACGGGCTTTTCATCGCCGTCACCTCCTACATTTTAGTGGTGACAGGCGCAAAGGAGAACGCTATCGTACTGGTATCAGTGCTGTTCACCCCGATTTCACTGGGCTTCAAGAACCTGGAAAAGCATATCGAGCTTGCTCTGGCTGAACAGGAAGTCCAGGAGGCAGAAGTCTCCGAGGAGCAGCAGGACGATGCTCTTGCTTTGGCTCAGGAGCTTCTTTCCGGAGAGGAGGCTGATTCTGATGAATAACCGCAGAACTACCGTTTTCGACGGGATACTGGGGGATAATACCGTTTTGTCGGCACTTATGGTCATATCGCCGGTAATCATGTGCGGCGATACTCTCCGCAACGCTGAGGCGCTTATCCTGGCTTTCTCAGCCATAACCTTCGCTTCGGTGGTGATATGCTCACTTGTCCCGAAACGGCTTCCCTACGCCATGAAGATAATCTTCTATGCGGTCATCTCCTCACTGGTGTACGTTCCCGTCAGATTCCTGGCGCAGGAATTCTACCCAGGGATAATCGCACGCATAGGCATCTATTTCCCGCTTCTTGCGGTGAATTCCCTTATTGTCGTCCAGACTGAGGCGAAGTTCTTCCGCATGAAGAAAATGCGCATGATACCGTCGCTGATATTCTACATTCTCGGCTTTGATGTGGTCATGCTTATAACCGCAGTTATCCGTGAGCTTCTGGCTTATGGCACAATAAACAGCCGTGTGGTTGACATTGATACACTTATAAGCGGTCTGGGTCAGCCCTTCGGCGGATTCATCTTCCTGGGACTGATGTGCGGCATATATCGCAGTATCAGAGCCGCCGCCAGACGCAGGAGCGAGGAAAGGAGGGGCAGCGATGTTTCTGGTAACTGACCTTATCGCACTCCTTGCCGCTAACCTGATACTGATGCAGGCGCTGGGCACGAGTACCCTCTTTATTGCCGCAGGAAGCCGCCGCCACCTTATCGGTACGGCGCTGGTAATAACCATATTCACTACAGTCGGTTCTGCCTGTGCCTACTTCGTTCACAGACTGATACCGGAGCAGTATGCTGACTTTACGCTGCTCAGCTATACTATTATAATAGGCTTGCTCTATGTGCTTCTCCTTTGCGGACTCTATTTCTTCAGTCCTGACAACTTCGGGAAGTACCGCAGATATATCCACATTTCAGCCTACAACTGTGCCGTTATGGGTACACTTTTCACCGTAACCGAAAGGGCACAGTTTTACCCACACCTTGATACCCTCAAAAGCTGGGTCATCTTCGGCATTAAAGCCGGAGCCGGCTTTGTTATTGCGGCATTTATCCTCACAGCCGCTTTCCGCAAGCTCAGTTCAGCAAAAGTGCCGTCGGCTTTCAGAGGATTCCCGGCAATGCTGGTTTACCTGGGCATGATCTCTATGGCGGTGTACGCACTCAAATAAAAAGGCACATACAGCCGCCTGATGCAGCACCGCACAAAGACCGCCTGACGGCTTTGCGGTACATATGCCAATCATCTTTCCGGCATCTGCGCCACGATCTCCGTGCGGTGTTGCCTTAACAAGTTTTTTACTGCTTTTACCAACCATAAAACTTAGGAGCATACAGAATGAAACGTAAAATAAAAGGAAGGAAAATCTACAAGACCAAAGAAAAAAATTACTACGGAAAAGGACCAGGTGCAAAATTCCTCTCAGGACTGCTTACTGTTGCACTTATCGGCGGAGTCGGGTTCATCGGCTACAGCGTGGCTGAACCACTCCTTGACCTTACCAAGGAAGTAGGCGACAGTCAGGAGGACGTTCCCGTTCCGGAGACAACTACTCATCATCAGTCTGAAGAACCACAGGAGCAGACTGAGGCGCAAGTGCCCCCAGATACCCCTGATCCCCAGCCGGAAACACAGCCAGATGACCCTGCTGAAGAAGTCACTGAGC
>CAMOEP010000419.1 GCA_946612185.1 uncultured Ruminococcus sp. | reverse complement strand
TACTGATATTGCAAACTGCGAGCTTGACTCCGAAACCCCTGCACTCACAGAATTAGGCTCTGTTTACGGCAAAAAAGCAGGTACTACCAGTTACAGCCTGAAACTCCACGATAAGGAGATACATTCCGGAAAGATAACAGTAGGGGAAACTGTGCCCGACACACTTATGGAACTGCCGAGGTCTGAAAAGCCGGTGGTGAAGGAGTCATACATTTATTCCGGTGATAAAGGCAAAGTACTGCTGATTAATAATACGCTCTACATCATGGAAAACGGCGATATTGAGCCAATTGCAGAGAAGGTGGCTGATTTTGACAAGAACAGCACCTATGACGATAAAGGAAAATTCACAAGCATTGAGACTATACTTTTTCAGGACGGCACGGCTGAGGTGAACGGCGAAAAGCTCTATGTCGAAGACGGGGCAAAATTCAAGGCAATAGGCAGAGGAATGTGCATTTCAGAGTCCGGAGATGTTTACTCCATTCACAAGGTCGGTGACAGATTTGAAGCAGAGGTCATCTACAATGGATTCGGACGTTTCCTTGAAAACTCAAGCATGAACTTCATTTCTGATACCGGTGAGCTTATCCAGATAGAGTTGAAGCGCTCAGATGAGGGAGATTACTGCGGTTATCAGGCATTTCCCACAGGAATAATGAATGTTGTGGATTCGTATAACAGCTTCTTCATCGACGAGAATAAAGTCCTCTGGTATGTGTCACGCAATGTGGGCAGTGCGCCGAAAGCTGTAAAGAAGGCAGAAGATGTGGTGTTCGTGGGATACCGCCATTACAGCGACGGAAAGGTTTACGGCTGTGTACACATCACCTCTGACGGAACTGCCTATGAAGCAGGTACTACCAGAAAGGTCATTCTGTCGGACAATCCCCATGACTCTGATGACTATAAGATCGCCGGTCAGTTTGCGGCAGAGCTTCCCTTTTCTTCGTCCGGATATATTTCTGGTGTGTCCGGCTTCGATTTCCATATCACCAATGACAACGTTCTGTGCATGGAGTATGACGGTCATAAGAAGGCAATAGCAAATGTGGACAGCTATGTTGCCGCAAGAGCAGGAAGTGACGGAAAGACTGTCTATGTTTACTTTGTTACCAATGACGGAATGCTCTGGTCATATTCCTTCGGTACACAGGAAGCAACTGCGCTTGTAAACAGGTCGGTGATACAGCCTGTATTGCCTGACGGCGATGTGAACGGTGACGGCAAATTTGATGTAGCAGATGCAGTTCTGTTACAGAAATGGCTCCTGGGCGTGCCGGATACTCACCTTGTCCACTGGAAAGCCGGTGACCTGTGCAATGACAATAAGCTGGACGTATACGATTTCTGTGCAATGAAAAGTGAACTGGCAAACAGCCGTTCCTGATGCTGATAAAGGCTGTGTAACTAATTATGGTTACACGCCTTTTTGCATATTCTGGTCATTAACGCCCGTTCTGGATAACGCAGTAAAGGGTGTCTATGGGGTCATAGGAGTTTGCGCAGTAAAGGAGCAGGCAGTCAAATGGGTGGCGCACATAAAGCTGTGCAAATCCGCAGGATATGAGGGAACTGTTAAGCTCCTGGCAGAAGTCCATAAGGTTGCCGCATATTGTATCCGGATCGGAGTTTTCAGCTTCGATGTAGAAGTTGTAGAGTTTAAGCAGCATCAGCGTTTTCCGCAGAAGTTCGTAGGAGGCTTCACCGTCATTGAGTATCTTGCCCAGTGTCACATCATTGGGCAGAGACTCCGTAAAGCGTTTAGGCAGGCGGCTGTTCTTCGCCATTCTTCCGCCCTGCTGGTATCTGTAGCCGAGCAGTGCCTCGATAGTAAGGCTTCCCAGGCGGTTTTTGTAGATTCTGGTGTCCTTATCTGTCAGGTGGTAGTCCTTGATGACCTCCTGAACGTTCTCTGTCTCTTTCTTGATGATATTCCTTGCAAGCTGAAACTGCTGCTGATTATCGTAGCAGTGCCCGGAGAGGTAGTCAAGGAATTTCTCGTCATCGTCCGTATCAAAGATAACTGCGGCAATTCGTGAGGTTGAGGTGTGGGCATTTTCCTTAGTGACAAATCCCTTTGACTTTTCAAGCAGTTCGGTAACTGTTGCGTAGGGCTTGCTGTGAAAGAGACAGTACATAAAGACCGCATCAGTTTTTGCCTTGATGATAAATGGGAGAGTGAGAAAATGCTTCTGGAAGAACACTGCTGTCTGCTGAAAGTTCATTTCAAGAGCGCAGCAAAGTTCATAGTTATTCTGCCGGTTGGTAATACCGGGAGCAGTCCCTTTGCACCACTCCTGCACTGTCCGGGGACAGCTTTTGCCGAGCAGGGCTTTATAGCGCCTTTTCACCTCAGTCAGCATGGTATCGGTATCCTGTGGAGTGCATGGCACACCAAGCTGAGTAAGGCGGGCAGAAAGTCCCTCCAGGAATGCAGGACGGGAATCCACCTCAGCCGCCCTGTTTATGCCTGCAATTACATCTTTTGCGGTTTCGGGACTGACAGGTTCGCCAAAGCAGGTCTTATCATAAATGTACTCTGTGTATTCATCACG
>CAMOEP010000418.1 GCA_946612185.1 uncultured Ruminococcus sp. | reverse complement strand
GTGACCCTCTGCTTGTAAGGCAGATGCTCTCCCAGCTGAGCTAAACCCCCAACTTCATGCCACATATTTTCCGCATCAGGAAGCCGTTTTCTCAACCGCCTCAGCGCTTTGTTTCAACCGCTCTCCCCTGACGACTATTATATTATATCACACGTTTTTTGATTTGTCAAGCATTTTTTGAAAAAAATTTCAGAAATTTTTCGTAAAGCCGTTTTTGGGCTATTTGTAGCCATTTACACAGGCAAAAGATTCAAAAAGCGTGGCGTTTTCAGCAAAAATAATTGTTAACTTTTTGTGAACAGCAGAATAATCAAACGTTTTCGTTTGAAAAATTCCCCTTTTTAAACCTATTATAGGAGACTGCGGCTCCGGAAAGGAGATTTCTATGACAATACACTCAACCGGGAAGAATATTCCCACCTACGCTATCAGCAACCTGCTCATTCAGGGTGAGCGTGCTGCTGACACTGTGACTTTTGTCCTTGACAGGTTTTATGAGGGCACTGACCTTTCCTCCTGCACATTCTGCATCAGAGGACTGAATGAGGAAGGCTACGAGATCGAGCAGACGCTTTTACCAGTAACCGGCGATGACTCCATATCGCTGGAATGGCTGATCGGCAGCGACTTTGCGGTATGCTCCGGAATTCTAAAGCTGGAACTGCGTGCGAACCGTGGCGAAGAACTGGTTCTCAAGTACAATATGCAGCCGGTTTTCGTGAAGCCGGGTATAAGCGGCATAAATGCTCCCCTGCCGGAAACTGCTGAGCAGGCGATCAACCAGATCAATGCCGCTGTTGCTGAGGGTCTGGAGGAACTCAATGCCGCTATGGAGGATTTCGACCTGGAAACTGTCAAGTATCGCCTTGACCAAATGGACAGGGGCATTGCAGAAATGCTTGCCCGTCCGGAAGTAATCCCTGTGACTGCCGAAGACTATGGCATGATCGCACACAAGCAGAATTCGCTCTACGTTATTATAAAGGAGGCGCAGTCATGAACGGCTCAGGAACTTCAAGTGACCCTTTCATCATTATGACCGCCGAGGATCTTTGCGGTATGCTGCCGGAGTACTGCTATGCACTCGGCTGTGACATCGACTTTGGCTCATCGCCTTACTGCCTGGATATTCCCAGCATAACTATCGGCTCATCGCTTGACGGCAGAGGGCATATGATACGCAATATCGTCTGCTGCAAAACCGACATCGACTTCAACCTTTTCACAGTGTCCAGGAATGTATCTGTAAGCAACATCACATTCGAGAACATCAGACTCACCGGAAAACGAACATCATTTTTCGGCGGCAGCGGACTGGTCACTCTCAGCAGATGCAATTTCGCCCTGAAAGTTTCCTGGCATCAGGCAAATTCCACAACCACCAGCATCTTCAACAACGGCTCCATGACCATAAATGCCACTGAATGCAATTTCGTTGTACTTGCATACTGGACAAAACAGCGCTCGCTTTTCCGCAGTTGTACGCTCACCAGATGCCAGATAAGGTTTACTATGGTGGCGGACAGTGCCAAGGGTTCTTCCGAAAACACCTCCCAGGTGGTTTACAAATGTACTATGAATAACTGCACGTTTTTCACCGACCTGACAGTAAATGCCGACACTACCGCTATATTCTCCTACTCCTGCACTTACACTAACTGCTGTATCCGCCTTTCTGCACATGGCACATACACCCTCTGGTGGCAGAACGATGATTTTCCACTTGTTACTGTTGCTGACATTACAGGTATCGAAAGCACCGTTTCAAAGTATTTCAACCTTCCCTCCACCCTGAAACAGATCACCCCCGAACAGATGCAGGACGCTGAATACCTTACCTCTCTGGGCATAGAATGTGTGGAGGTGGACGAATGAGTTACTACATCACCCCTGGTGTGAATGACGGACTGCCATACATCGGCGGCATACCCGTTCCGCCGGAAACCCCTGATCTTGTACCGCCGATCCCCAGGAGCATTTTTTACACCGACGGCAGAGGACACCCTTTTTTGCTCCACTCTGACGGAACAAGGCTTTCGATCTCCGACCTCTACAGTGCTGAACAGGCAGTAGATACGCTGTATTTCGGCGAAAACGAAGTCCAGGCGGCATTCATAAATGAGGAGGAAGTATTCCTTATCTGCCGGTTTTAGTATACTATTTAAAAAGAGAAATAAAAATACTCCCGCTTGTGAGCTGTGTACAGAAAAGCATGACCGGGAAGCCCTCATCGCAGGGACTTCCCGGTTTAACTGTCATCAGAACACAAACGGGAGCTTTTTGTACTCTCCCAGGAGGAAACGCTGTAGCGCCTTCGCATCGTTGACATTTATCTGACCGTCCTCGAAGCAGTCAGCCGCTTCGATCTGAAGGTCATTCATAAGCGGCAGCGGGCTTTCGTCCTTTCTGCCCAGATAGTCGGTGAGTGTAAGGTAATCGTAGGTATTCACCGTACCGTCGCCGTTTATATCACCGCAGGCTTTCGGTACGATCTCGTTTTCCACCGGGATATACTGCCCCTCAATACCGCCGTCACACCCAACAAGAAGTATCTCCCA
>CAMOEP010000417.1 GCA_946612185.1 uncultured Ruminococcus sp. | reverse complement strand
CAGCACAGCACGAACAGCCAGAATCCCCACAGCTTCGGCGCTGCCAGAAGAAGCCAGCACATAACAAACAGGATACCTGTATTCATAAGACTGCGCCTTGCATTGAACCTGAACGGCACATAATACCTTGCGTCGATGATTCTCGCCCAGAAGCATACATAGTAACTCAGGAACGTTGCAATTGATGCGCCCTGTATGCCCCACTCCGGTATCAGGCATATGTTCAGGATTATATTCACTACGCACGCAATAAGACTTGTCCAGAATGAATTTATCGTGTGCTTTGTGGCGGTATAGATGCTTCCCAGGAACTGGTTCAGGCAGGTGAAAAGTACCGCTACTACCAGTATGGGAGTGTACTTGTATACATCAGCATATTCCTCAAATGTACCGGAATACGCCATAAATGAACTGATAGGCTTTACCAGCAGGATAAGTCCGGCGGAGGCTATGAAAAGTATCGACTCATATGCGCCGTAGACCTTTTCGTAGAAATCACTTCTGTCAGAGGACTCGTTCTCGGTTATTGCGGACATATTCCACGCCTGGAAGAATATTGTCGATACCATAGATATCAGGTTCGGGATACGGTTCGCTACGCCGTAGATACCGGCGGCTGATGCGCCCAGCTCCACTCTGTCGCTGTGCATATAGCGTATGAAAAGACGGTCGGAAAGTCCGGTGATAGTCCACATTACTATCGCCGGCACAAGCGGCAGGGAGAACCTCATCATCTTCCTTGCAAGCTTACTGCTGTAGGCATCGGCGCTTACGAAGTTATGCAGTTTTGCCACTATAAACAGGAATATCGCTGAACAGCTATCGGAGAGTATTACCGAAAGCATGAAGCCCTTGACTCCCATGTGGAAGTGGGCGATGAAAAGCAGGTTGAAGATGAACAGGGTCAAAGTCGCCAGGATACCGTCCAGGGAGAACAGCTTTACCATGTCCCTCGCCCTTATGAACTGGGCGCAAAGCGAGCGCATGGCTGAACATATCGTATAAACGATAAGGAGGATAGTGTACCCCGACATGAAGTCAAGAAATGGGACGAAGTGCAGAAACGGCACTATCACTACCATCGCCCCCAGACCTTTCAGGGTAAGACTTCCGGCGGTGGTGAATATCTCTTTCTTGTCGTACCTTTCGTCAAGACCGAAGCGGATAATGGCTTCCGTCAGGGAAAAGGTGAATATAGGCAAAAGGAAAAGGGCAACAGTCTCAAGCAGGTCTTTGGTGTTCATATCTGCCGGACTGATGTACTTGGTATACAGTCTGGTCAGCAAGAAAACCAGTATCTTAGACCCGAAGCTGCCCACAGCGAATATAGCGGTATTAAATGCCAGCTTTTTGTATTTGTTCATGAAAGTGACCTCCGAGTTTGTTCGTACACACATCTTTTTACCATTATAACACACCTTTTCGCAAATATCAAGAGCAATTCTTTTTAATGCGTAATTCGTAATGCGTAATGCGTAATTGCGCCCCAATAATTCCGGAACGGAAGTTTACCGCCGCAATAATAAAAAAATCCGGCTGCCGTACAATGTACCACAGCCGGACATTTTAAATATATCGCCGCAAGGCGACACCATAATTACGCATTACGAATTACGCATTGAAATTAATTAGCAAGTTTTTCACGGAGTTCAGCAAAGTCAAATACGTTAACTCTGCCGTCGCCGTTTATGTCGGCACGCTCGCCTTCCTCTGCGGTAAGCGGCTGACTGCCAAGCAGGTGCTTGCTGAGTGACACAAGGTCGGATACGTTCATAATACCGTCGCCGTTCACATCGCCTGTGATCTTCTCAGGTTCAGTGGTTATCTCCTCGCCCTTCTGCGCAAATACAGTGTAGTTCACGCACATATACGTCTGTCCGTTTCCGCCGAGAGTTACCTTCTCGCCTGCCGCAACGTCCTTCTTGTATACATTGAAGGTAACATCATTGCTGGAGGTGAACTGTCCTCCCTGGCGTACAAAATCGCCAAGCCATGCGGGTTCAGCTTCAACACGGCTGTCAAGTCCGACATAAAGCGACATATCCTCGCCGGCTGTGAATGTTACTGCATCGCCTGTTACGCCCTTTGCGTCGCAGGAGGTAAGGAGTATCTCTGCGCCTTCAAGTTCGGGGATAATTGATGCGATAGTGAAGTCACGGTCACCGAAGAACTTTGAGCCTACCTGCGCATCATAGCCAATATTCCAGGAATTGGGGTTTGCGCCGTCGTCCACGAATACCTCAGCGAACAGCTTTCCGGTCATAGGGATAGCGTCCTTGCCGAAAATGAAGCTGTCGGCGTTCATAAGGTAGCCCTCTCCGCCGGTGAACCTGATGTACAGGTTATGAGTTCCGCTTATCTTCGGGATATTGAAGGATATGGTCTGATAGTCGGTGAATCCGGAAGTTCCGGCAAATGCGGCTGTAGCCACGGGAGTTCCTGCAATGCTGTCAAGGTAAAGTTCCATGGTGCAGGGATTTCCGGAAATAACGCCGGTAAATGACTTAGCGCCGTCGCCAAAGTCCACCTTGCGGTACATTGCCCAGCTTCCGTTGGTGATATAGCCGA
>CAMOEP010000416.1 GCA_946612185.1 uncultured Ruminococcus sp. | reverse complement strand
ATCCGCTGGATATTATACCGATCACAAGCAAAAGCGCAAATAATGACTACGTCAGCAGTACGTTCATGAACAGCGCCTGCGATGAAGAAGGGAAGCAGATGCAGGAATGGCTTTTCACCAACGGTCTGAAAGGCGGCTACATCAAGATAACCTCTGACGGCAAGGATATTGCCTATGGCGATGTTACAGGCGAGGGAAACGTTTCCGCCGCTGATGTTGTGGCTGTGCTGCAATATTCCGTTAATTCGCAAAAGTACGGCATAGAGCCGCAGCTTCTGGCAAACGGCGATGTTGACGGCGACGGCGATGTAGATGTTCAGGACGCATTTATCATTCAGCAGTATGATGCAAAGGTCATAGATACGTTCCCGGCAGAACTGAAGTGACTTTAGGCTTATAATACCCAAAAGCTGTGTGCCTGTAAACCCTTTCGGGGCAGGCTGCATATAATGTAATGTATCACATTCGGCACAGGCGCTGCTTCCCTAAAAGGGGTGATACTTTGCAGAACCAGCGAAATGACCGACTCAGCTGCACTATTGCCATGCCCTCATACACCTATGCAAGAAAGGCTGAGGGACTTCTGCGGCAGCGCAGCATGAGCGTTAAGATAGTCCGCCGGGAACGGACAGAACTTTCCGGCTGCGGCTATGATATAGTAGTTACAGGCGGCTGCAATGCTGCCAGGGCTGTCCTTGACAGTGCTTCCGTACCTTATACGGAGGTGAGCTATGACAGTTAATTTTGATAACGCCGCTACAACTTTCCCCAAGCCCGTAAGCGTCAGAAATGCCGCAGCTAAAGCTATGGCTGAACTGGGCGGAAATGCAGGCAGGGGAGGGCATGAACTTGCACAGCGCACCTCCGCTGCGGTTTACTCTGCCCGTGAGACTGCCGCTGGATTTTTCGGCGCATCACCGGAAAATACAGTCTTTGCCTTCAACTGCACCCATGCGCTGAATATGGCTATACAGGGCATCATGTCCGGCGGCGGGCATATGATAATAAGCTCTATGGAGCATAACTCCGTGTCCCGACCTGCTTATGCACTTTTCAGGCAGGGAAAGACAGAACTCTCCTGCGCTGAGGTAACGGCTGACCCGGAGGAGACTGCCGGGAATTTCAGAAGCCTTATCCGAAGCGATACCAGAGCGATAGTCTGCACCATTGCAGGAAATGTCACTGGGCAGATACTGCCTTACCGCCGGATAGCACAGCTTTGCCGTGAACATGAGATATGCTTCATCGCTGACGGCGCTCAGGCTTGCGGAGTCATACCTCTCAGCCTTGAGGACGGTTTCAACATCATCTGTACCGCAGGGCATAAGGGACTTTACGGGCTCACCGGCACAGGTCTGCTCATAAGCGACGGGAAATTCCCCATAAAGCCGATGATCCAGGGCGGTACAGGAAGTTCTTCATCACTGCTTACCCAGCCGGAACTTATGCCGGAATCCCTTGAAAGCGGTACCCTGAATGCGGTGGGGATAATGTCCCTTGATGCAGGGATAAAGTTCGTAAAGCGCCAGGGCATCAGCAGTATCAGGGAGCATGAGGAGAAGCTCTGCCGTATTTTCATTGACGGCGTATCAGATATGCCTGGGATCACGGTGTACCGCAGTCCCGGTGCAGAATATGTTCCTATAGTCTCTTTCACGACCTCAGCCGCAAGTCCGGAAAAGACAGCGGCTATACTCTCTCAGCATGGATTCTGTCTCCGTGCCGGATACCACTGCGCCGCCCTTGCCCATGCAAGCCTGGGTACGGCTCAGGGTACTGTCAGATTCTCGCCGTCATTTTTCAGCCGTGAGGAGGACGTTTACCGGCTTGTCCGTCTGCTGGGAAGTATGCAGTAAGCAAAGTTATGTGAAACTTAAAAGAAAATATCAGTAAAACTATTGAAATTATCTCAGAACGTGGTACAATAATATATGTGGGTAATGCGCTTGCCGTTGCTCCGCAGTATTTTCACTGCGGGGCATCTGAGAGCAGCTCCACCTATCAACATTGAAAGGCCGTGAAATATGCCAACTATCGACAGTTTGAAATACGCCTTTGAAAGTGTCATAAGTACGCTTACATATAAAGATGTCCTGGACGTTATCGTCCTTGCTTATATATTTTACCTGCTGATAAAGCTCATAAGCGAAACAAGAGCAGGTCAGCTTGTAAAGGGTATCATGTTTATTGTGGTGGGATACTTTCTCAGCACACTGCTTGAACTTAAAGTAATAAAGTATATCCTGGAAAAAGCTATGGATATAGGTCTTATCGCCGCTATAATCCTCTTTCAGCCGGAAGTGCGCCGTGCCCTGGAGAAATTCGGACGTACACGCTTCGGTGCCACATTCCTGGGACTGAGCAATTACAGCGATGAGGAAAGCAAAAGGTGGGAAAGAGCGATCAAGGCTATATGCGAGGCTTGCGGTGAACTTTCTGCCACCTGCACAGGCGCTCTGATCGTTATTGAGCGTCAGGTCAAACTGGGCGAGCAGATAGAAACCGGTACTATACTTGATGCCATACCTTCAAAGGCACTATTTGGTAATACCTTCTACACCACAACTCCCC
>CAMOEP010000415.1 GCA_946612185.1 uncultured Ruminococcus sp. | reverse complement strand
CCCGACCTGCTGATTACAAATCAGCTGCTCTACCAACTGAGCTACACCAGCGCTTAATGCTTGATTATTATACCATACTTTTCCCAGTTTGTCAAGTACTTTTTCAAACTTTTTTTAAAAAATGTGGTCGAGGCGACAGGACTCGAACCTGCGGCATCTTGGTCCCAAACCAAGCACTCTACCAAACTGAGCTACGCCTCGGACTAACTATTCCGGTAGTCCTTGTCGGACAGCTTTTATATTATACCAGAATCAAATTCCATTGTCAAGCACAAAACTGTATTTTTGTCGTTTTGTACATTTCGAGGTGTTCTTTGCACAGGTTTATGTATATTATGTCAAAAAAGAAAAGAGGGAGCTTTCGCTCCCCCGTAACAGCAATAATCAGTCCTTAAGGTCGTCGACAGCGTCCTCAACCGCATCCTTAACGTCATCAGCAGCATCCTCAACAGCTTCCTTAACGTCCTCAGCAGCCTCAGCAGCATCTTCAGCAGCGTCCTTAACAGTATCATCGTTGATCTCAAAATCGATGTTGTCGTCTCCGCCAACCTCGTAATCATCGTAAATATCGTCGTCGTAATCGTTGTCGTCGTTGTTGCCCTTAAGGATCTTAGAAGCAACATATCCACCAGCGGCTGCTGCACCTGCAGCTAATACTGCAACTAAAAACTTATTCATTTCAAATTCCTCTTTTCTCCGCAAGAATAATTTACATTACCGAGCCCCTTGCGACCGGATCACGATAAACTATTAATATTATACCACACTCTTCTACGAATTTCAACCACTTACATATTATTTGTTAAAAACATCAAAATTGACAGGGCAGTTATTGGTGCAGTTTCACAACGCAGGATTCTCTTGCCCAGCCAGACCTGAACCGCACCGCTGTTTACAGCCGCCTGAGCCTCCTCCTTATCGAAGCCGCCCTCGCTGCCAATGAGCAGCCCAACGCTTCCGGAATGTGTCAAGCCAGCCTTATCGAAGGCACATCCGCCCTCCTCTTCATAGAGGATAATATTTCTGTCCAGTTCTCCCATCATCGCAAGAGCCTCCTTGAAGGAAACCATAGAAGCGACCTCCGGTATCATTCCCCTTCCGGACTGTTTGGCAGCCTCAGCAGCGATCTTATTCAGTCTTGCCAGCTTTTTTGTGAAGTCCTTATTGTCCGGGCGGGAGATGCATCTCCTGGTGAGCACCGGAACTATCCTTGAAACGCCCAGCTCCACACTTTTCTGTATAATAAATTCAAGCTTATCCAGCTTAGGCACAGCCTGAAAGAGAGTCACCTGAACACTTGGCTCAGCCGCACAAGGATGTTTTTCGACCAGGTCAAGGTACACGGCGTCTCCGCTTATACTATTAATGGTGCAGTTATAGTCAGTTCCGTTGCAGCAGACCGTAACAGGCTCTCCCGGTTTCATCCTGAGAGAAAAGCCTATATGATGAGCATCGCTGCCTGTCAGGACAATATTATTTTCATCCAGTTCATTCGTAAAAAATCTCGGCATATTTTCAACTCCATACAAAAAACTGCGCCGCAAGCCGCAGCGCAGTACAATTTTTTATGCATATTCCCCGTCCGGTGACGGCCATACACGATATACAGGCTTAGATCCGCTGGCTGCCGTCCAGACCTCTATCTGTGAAATATCATCAGCACGATATCCTATCACCCAGGTTTTGACATGCTTATCTCCGGCATATTTAACTCTGCTCAGCTTGCCTATGTAATCAGTAGAATTCATAGTGTCGCTGAATCCCTGCAAATTGCCAGTCTCGGGCACCCACTCACTGCAGGCAGAATTACTCTTGCAGACAACTACAAGATCGTAAGTCTCGGTCTTTCCGGAACTGGTTGCAGTTACAGAATATTTACTTGAATCATCAGCATAGAATGAATCATGAGCTGCCCCTTCTTCCTCTACGATAGAAAAAGCCGCCTTGCCGATACTGCTTCCCGCTGAAAGATCCGATTTTTTATAAGACTTCTTGATATATCCGCTCATCATCGGAATAAGGATAGCAGCCAATACTCCGATTATTGCGATAACTACGATCATTTCGACCATAGTAAAGCCCTTGATACGCCTTTTTTTCATATCCACCCCTCCTGAAAAAACGTCATACCTTATATACCCTTTTAAGGATGTTCTCTCTAAGTTACATTATATTACAATACAAATTAAATGTCAAGCGCATATTAACAGATTTTTTATTTTAACCCACAATTTGGCAAAAATGCAAAATCCCCTAACATTTGCAGAGGGTATAATTGTTTTTTGCGCCGATTACGCAAAGTTAAGCCGCATATAAGTGTACGAACAGTATTTTCCTGTGTTTCTTCACATCCGCCCGATCATCCAGCAGAAAAACGCCCCTTGTAACATTGCACAAAACAAGTCTCCCGTCCAAAAGATATCAGCACACTTTCAACAAACTTTATTTTTTCAGCATTTTCTTCTTGACTTTCATTCCTTTTCAGTGTATAATAATACAGTCGCAAGTGTTGCGGTATTTAATAATGGCGGCATAGCTCAGTTGGCTAGAGTACTCGGTTCATACCCGATTGGTC
>CAMOEP010000414.1 GCA_946612185.1 uncultured Ruminococcus sp. | reverse complement strand
CGCCGCCGTAACCGGAAACGTACATATCATAAGGTGTAGCTACAACGGTATTGTAGTTCACATGGGAGATATAGTGGTACTGATGATCCCAGTACTCCTGGAGATCGCCCTCGAAGTGGACATCTATAGCAAGCTCAGGCTTAGGAACGAGCCATACGCTTCCGCCGGGAAGCCAGTTATCAGGAAGCTCAGTCTGCCAGCCGTCCTCAAGCTTCTGCTGGAAGATACCGTACTCATAGCAGATAGAGTAACCCATAGCAGGGAAGCCGGTAGTAGCCAGACCGTCCAGGTAGCAGGCTGCAAGTCTTCCCAGACCGCCGTTTCCAAGACCAGCATCAGGCTCATACTCAAATACCTTATCCAGGTTGATGGTATGGCTCTTGAGCATAGCCTTAACGTCCTCAGCAATGCCAAGGTTATACAGGCTTGTCTTGAGGGATCTGCCCATGAGAAACTCCATAGAGAGGTAGTAGACCTGCTTGCCGCCTACAGAGTGGGTGTGGTTGATGAAACTCTGTCTCTTTGCTGCGAGGATATCCACTATGATAGATGAAAGCACCTGATATACCTGCTTATCCGATGCCTCCTCGGGAGTAGCATTATAGAGTGCCTGTAACTTTTTCGGGAATTCCTCCTTGATCATATCCATCAGGGGGTTAGTCTTGTTTGATGCCATATAGATTCTCCTTATCGCTTGATTACCAATTGTATATTTTTGCATTGATTTGACAAAATATTACAGAAAAAACCCAGTAAGTCGCTTTACAATCAGTATATATTATTATTTTATCAAAATTCACGACTAATGTCAATTGTATATTTACACAAATATTTATGAATCTATTTTACACATTCCCGGAAATTGATTAAAAATTGTTCACGTCTTACAGTTTTGTCCGGAGATTATTGTGAATTTTGGCAAACGTTGAAATATTTCAGCCTGATTTTTGTAACTTCCCACAAATTCCAAGCGATCCTTCAATGAAATAAACCAGATAATTACCGCTCTGGTAATACCGGTATATCAAAAATATAAACGTCTCGGCTGCAAATTACAGGGAGTTTAAGTTAAAAGAATTTAATTTCTATAAATTGCTCCAAAACATTTGAAATTTAATAACATATGTGTTATAATAACTCTATAGACGAGAGTTCGTCGGAAAATGTGTAGAATAATGTAAAAAAGGAATGATCTGAATGGAAAAAAAGAAAGGCTTCTCGCTTTTCAAAGCTCTGATAGTCATAATCTGCATAGTGGCTATCCTTGCAGCCGTGGCTGCCAACGTTTTCTTCGCTAAAAACAAAATACCCAAGTTCGGTGACAACTACATCTTCATAGTCCATGAGCCTAATCCTATGCCCGACTATGTGGATACCGGCTCGGCTCTCATGGCTAAGTCCGCCGATAATATATCTATTACTACCGGTGATATCGTCCTGTGCTACCCTGCCGACGCTCCGGATACCCTCAGCCTCAGAAGCATCAACGCTATCGTTACCGCTGAGGACGGCAGCGAGATGTACTTCACAAGAGACTCCCTCCACGAGGATAACTCCGAGTCTATCGCTAAGGATAAGATCAAGGCTGTATGTACCGGCTACCCCGAAAGCCCTGAGCTTGGCGCTCTGGTAACTTTCGCTATGAGTATGAAGGGCATTATCGCTATGCTCCTCGTTCCCTGCGTACTCCTCGTTATTATGCTCATCGTCAAGTTCGCCGCCGGAAAGGACGCTGACGATAATGAGTTCGACTTCTATGAGTATGAGGAAGACCCCTCCGCCGAGAAGAAAGCTGCTACCGGCCCGCTGTTCGACCCCAATGCTGATACCCATTTCAGCGACGACTTAGAGCGCAAAAAGCAGTCTATCGCTGATAACTTCAGCCAGAAAAAGGTCAACCCTGAGTCTCCTTACCAGAAGGAAAAGGAACGCACTATGCAGTTCAAGGCTCAGCATCTTGACCCCAATAATACAGGTAATATCGGTCAGTACGCTCCCCCTGTACAGACCAATTCCGCTGAGGCAGACTTCGCCGCAAGGAATATGGCAAGCCAGTCATCTACCGCTCCTACTGCTGACGCTCTCAGAGAGGAAATGCTCCGCAAGACTTCCGAGGCCGAGCGCACCGGTACATTCACTATCAAGACAACTAATGCGATCGCTCCCCAGTCTACAGGCGAGTTCGCATCGGATATAACAGGCGTTATCTCAAAGGCTCAGGTCGAGCAGATGTCCAGAGAGGAAGCCCCCGCAAGAACTGCCGCTCCCGCTCCCCAGCCTGCCGCTAAGCCCGAACCTGCACCCGCTCCCAGAAAGAGCAGTACACCCGATATCTCCGATATCCTCAAAAAGACCGACACCGAGAAAAAGCGCAGCGCTTCCTCCGCTATGTCCGTCGATGACCTGATCGCTATGATCGAAAACGAAAAGAATAAACTCTGATCCCGTACTACGGAGTTTTTTGGGGGAAACCCTTTTGAAAAAGAGTTCTCCCCCAAGCCCCCTTCCTAAAACTTCTAAATTAAAAAATTCCCCCTGATATGGCGGACGAAATACTACAGGTTTTTGAAAGTGTAGGT
>CAMOEP010000413.1 GCA_946612185.1 uncultured Ruminococcus sp. | reverse complement strand
AAACAGAACGACCAACACCGCCCAGAACAATACGTTCATGGCTGATCCCCCTTTCATAAAATATTGTAGTAATCCCTACGCTGTTATTATAACACAAATTACTAAAATTTGCAATAGTATTTTTGGAATAATCAGATACTTAAAAGTATAGTATATGTTTTTACGCCGTTTTTATGCACTTTTAACAAACTGAAAAGTGTGATTCTGTGTATTTTTACCTGCTATCCCTGAGCATTTCAGTATATGCCATAAGGAACGGGGCGATTCCCTTCGCATCGTTTTCAACTATCTTCTCGCTAAGATAATATTCCGCTGAACCGTCACGGTTCTGGCTGCCGCCCAGTCCACCCATAAGGCAGATATTTCCAAGGACGGGCACATCATCGCAATTGCTGCTGATATATCCCCCTGTGGCATACAGAGCGCCAAGGCCTGCGTTCTTTAGCGACACATCGCAAGCCCCAAGCCGCCATGCTTTCTGTGCGGCATAGGAAAACAGCAAAGTTCCGCTGGTTTCGGGATAGTTTCCGGGAAAGTCCGGGAGAGCCGGAAGCTGCATGAGCATACCGTCTTCCTGCTGACAGGCTGCAAGTGCGCTGAGCAGTTCACAAAGCATCTCCCCTGCCCCTGGGTCAGATGTAAGCTCGAAAAGCTCTGCAAGTCCGGCACACAGCCAGCCCATTGACCGGAGCCAGAAATTCGGCGAAAGACCAGTCTCACTGTCCGCCCAGAACAGCGAACGTGTCTCGTCATAGCCGTGGTAATAAAGCCCTGTCGCCTTATCCTGCATGATATTGCGGATATTGTCAGCCTGATGAAGTGCATCAGCGATAAGAGCATCATCACCGGTAAAAATGCCGTAATCCGCCAGAAAGGGCAGCGCCATATATGCGCCGTCAAGCCAAAGCTGATGAGGATATATTGCCTTATGCCAGTAACTTCCGCACTTCAGCCGTGGCTGACAGCGAAGCTGTTCATTGTAAAGCATATGCGCCGCAGAGAGGAATCTTTCCTCCCCTGTAAGCCTGTGCAGCCACAGAAGATTGCGTCCGCCGGCGATATTGTCAAGGTTGAAGTCCTCCGGGCGTACCGTTGGTATCTCGCCATCGGGTGTCACATACGCCATAGTGAACCTGATTGCATAATCAAGCAGCCGTTCGTCGCCGCTTAGTTCATGCAGCATGAGTACAGAGCGAATCATGCAGCTATCTATATAATTCCACTTTGCTGCCTTCTGAAAGATGAAGTTTTCCCGGTTCCACATGGGCTGCAAAGGGTCTGAGGGCAGCACAAGCCTTTCTATATAGCCATTTGCTGCCATATTAAGTTGCCTAAAGTTTATCATCCGGACAATCCTCCTGCAGTGATACCGCCTACAAATTTTTTCTGGGCAATTGCAAACACTGCTATCGACGGCAAAAGTCCCAGGACGGACATTGCAAGCAGTTTGCAAAGCTCATAGCCGTCACCTGTACTGTCTGCGGAAAGGCGCAGAAGCAGTGACAGCGGATACTTCTCCACGGAACTTATCATAATAAGCGGCGTGAGAAATTCGTTCATAGTCCAGAGAAATGTGAATACGCTTATGGATACAATTACCGGACTTATACATGGCACAATGACGTAATACAGCGTTTGCAGCGTATTGCAGCCGTCTATTCTTGCGGCTTCGTCAAACTCCCTTGGCACGCCTTTGAAAAACTGGATCAGCATGAACACAAACGTTCCTTCAACCGCAAAAAGAGAGGGTATGGTCAGAGGAATGTAGCTGTCGAGCATATCAAGGCTGCTCCACATCATATACATTGGCATAACTGTAACTATTGCCGGCATGAACATTGCGCCCATAAGCAGTGCAAAGAACAGTTTCCTGAACGGGAAATCGAACCGGGCAAAGCCATAGGCAGTCAGCACCGATGAGACAATCGTCAGGAATATCTTGGGCAATATAATACTAAATGTGTTAATGAAGTAGTGACCCATATTGAATGGGGTGACAGTTTTCCAAGCATTGATATAGACTGAAAGATCAAAATGTGAGGGCATGAACCATACGGAACTGTAGAGTTCATCATTGCTTTTGAAGCTGCCCCCGATAAGCCACAAAAGCGGATAAAGCATAATGAGCGAACCGGCTGACAGCAGGAAATATGTGAGAAATTTCTTCATCTGTTCGCCTCCCTCAGTCTGCCTGTGAGCTTGAAAAGCACAAGCACAACAGCAGTCCCAAGCACGAACAGGCTCCAGGAAACAGCGTTTGCATAGCCAATATCGCCGAATCTGAACATTTCGTCATAGATCAGTATGCCTATGGTCTTGGTTGAATTCATGGGTCCGCCGCCGGTTATCATATATGGTGCGCTGAACTCCTGCATTGCAGATATGGTCTGCAAGATCAGGTTCAGGAAGATAACGTCACGGAGCAGCGGAAGGGTTATTGTGAAGAATGCACGGACATTTCCGCAGCCGTCCACCTTTGCGGCTTCGTAATACTCCTGTGGTATATCACGGAGTGCATTGAGGAAGATGACCATTGCTGAACCAAACTCCCAGAGCCGGAGCAATATAATTATAAAAAGTG
>CAMOEP010000412.1 GCA_946612185.1 uncultured Ruminococcus sp. | reverse complement strand
ACCCAAAGGACTTACTATATAGCACAGGGAACTACACTCAATATTTTGTAATAAGCTATAAAGGAGAAGTATCCGAAAAAGAGTATATACATATATACACACTCATATAATAATTATATCACAATACGATCACAAAAGCAATAGGCAATTTTCCAAGAACCTTATTTTTTTCATAAAAAAACTCATTGTCCTTGACTTGACACATTGCTTAGTGGTATGATATAAGCAATACATAATCCCGGAAAGGAGTCTATCTTTATGAAAATGCTTCACATCTCAGACCTGCATCTGGGCAAGAAAGTCTGTGATTTCCTTATGAATGAACTTCAGGAGGATATTCTGGCACAGATCCTCTCTGCTGTTGATGCAGAATCTCCGGACTGCGTTATCATTTCCGGAGATATCTATGACAGATCAACTCCACCTACCCAGTCGGTCACTATGTTTGATAAATTTCTTACCGATCTGGTAAAGCGCAATGTTCACATATTTATCATAAGCGGCAACCATGACAGCCCCGAAAGACTTTCATTCGGCTCTCAGCTCATGGAAGCCTGCAATGTGCATATTTCAAGGGTCTATAACGGAGTTGTGACCCCTGTCACCCTTACAGACGAACTGGGAGAGGTGGACTTTTATATGCTCCCCTTCCTGCGCCCCTCTACAGTACGCCCGTTCTTCAAGGACATGGAGATAAAGTCATACAATGATGCTGTAACTGCCGCTATTAACGCTATCCACGCCGACTTTTCACGCAGATGTGTCATTATCTCCCACCAGTTCGTCACAGGCGCTGTTACATCTGATTCCGAGGAACTTACTGTTGGCGGTCTGGAGAACGTTGATGCCGCCGCATATGACGGGTTCGACTACGCAGCACTTGGTCATATCCATAACCCTCAGAACGTAGGCGGAAATAATATCCGCTACAGCGGCACTCCATTGAAATACTCCTTCTCTGAAGCAAGTCACCAGAAGTCTGTCACCATTGCAGAACTGGGCAATAAGGGTGAACTGAACATCAGGACTATCCCCCTTGTGCCAAAGCTGGAAATGCGTGAGATCAGGGGCAGTTTTGAGGAGATATACGGCTCTCAGGGAAGTGATGATCTGGTACACATCACCCTTACTGACGAGCAGGACGTTAACGATGCTATCCGCAAGCTGAGGAAAGTCTACCCAAATGTTCTTCGCCTGGACTACGATAATAAGCGCACCCGCCTGAATACCGGGCTTGGCGCTCTGGAAGTCAAGGAGGGCAGAACTCCGGAGGAGCTTTTCAGCGAATTCTACTTCAAGCGCAATAATGATGCTATGTCTGAGGTACAGCTTGAATTTGTCAGGGAACTTATCAATAATATCTGGGAGGAGCAGTCATGAGACCTACTAAGCTAACTATATCCGCTTTCGGACCATATGCCGGCGAAACTGACATACCTCTGTCTGATCTGGGAACAAGCGGTCTTTACCTTATAACCGGTGATACCGGTGCCGGAAAAACCACCATTTTCGATGCGATCACATATGCCCTCTACGGAGAACCCAGCGGCGACAACAGGAATGCCAAAATGCTCCGTTCCGAGTACGCTTCCCCAGATACTCCTACATTCGTGGAAATGGAGTTCACCTATGGCGGAAAAAACTACACTATCCGCCGCAGTCCGGAGTATGTCCGCCCGAAAAAGCGTGGCGAGGGATTCACTACCTCACCGGAAAGCGCTGAACTTTACCTGCCGGACGAGACAGTTGTCTCAGGCATGAAGAACGTAGGCGAGGAAATAATAAACATCATGGGCATCACAAGGCGACAGTTCACCCAGATCGCTATGATTGCCCAGGGCGACTTTCTGAAACTCCTCCTTGCCGGAACGGACGAGCGCAAAAAGATATTCCAGAAGCTGTTCAGGACTGAGAAGTACGCAGTTCTGCAAAACAAGATAAGCGAGATCTACAACGATACCTGCGGTCATATCGACATGGAGAAAGCAGGTCTGAGGGAGTTCTCGAAAACTATCAGCCACGATAAGGAGGACGAATACGCCGACCGGATCGCCCTTGCTGCAAGCGGCGATATGCGTACTGAAGACACTGCCGTTCTCATTGATACCATTATAAAGCGTGACAGTGCAAGACTTGAAGTGCTGAAGCGTGAAAGCGAGGAAATTGACAAGGAACTTGCTGAAGCCAACCGCCAGATAGAACGTGCCCAGAACCGTCAGCGCCTGGAAAATCAGCTTAAACTCGCCTCTGCTGATCTGAAAGGCAAATCCGAACAGGCTGAGCAGTACGCCGATTTGCTGAAACGTGAAAAGCAGAACCAGCCCAAAGCCGAAAAACTCACCGGAGATCTGGCTGTAATTGATTCCGAGGCGGATAAATATGATGAAGCAGATAAAACAGAAAGCCAGCTTAATGGCATTCAGAAGGAGCTGAAAACCGTACAGTTACAGCTTGCTGAGACAAACAAGCTGTACTCCGCCGCTGTCAGTGACCTTGATGCCCTCAAAGCCGAGGATACTGCACTGGCTGATGCCGGCGAGAACCGTGAGCGACTTCTGCGTGAAACAGATGCCTCCAAGGAACTGCGCAGCCAGCTCA
>CAMOEP010000411.1 GCA_946612185.1 uncultured Ruminococcus sp. | reverse complement strand
ACAGCCCGTCGGCGGATTTTTGCCTTGCCACCGACAAAATTATGCCTGAAAATCCATACATTCACCCTATGTGGACAGGTTCTAAGCCAAACCATACTGCCTTGCTGTACAGATATTTCTGACGGTGGGGCAGTTTTGTTTATTAAAAGTGTTCTTAAAGTTTACACAAAAACTTTTATAGTAAATATTGACGAAAATGATTATTTATAGTACAATAAATATATATGCGTGTATGCCCTGCATACCACGAAGGAGGAATACCAATGACTGTACATGAGTTACAGGAAAAAATACTGAAACTGAAAAAAGAAACCAATACCGCTATCCTTGCCCACAGCTATCAGGCAAGAGAAATAGTTGAAATAGCTGACTTCACCGGCGACAGCTACAAGCTGAGCGTTGATGCTACAAAGACCGATGCGGATAATATCCTTTTCTGCGGAGTTCATTTCATGGCTGAGACTGCTAAGATGCTCTCCCCTCAGAAGCGTGTATTCCTGGCTAACAGGGACGCTGGCTGCCCTATGGCTGAGCAGATGGACAGAGAACTTATCTCTCAGATGCGTGAGATCGAGCCTGACCGCACAGTTGTTGCGTATATCAATACCACCGCTTCACTAAAGACCGTCTGTGACGTTTGCGTCACATCTTCCAGTGCATTGCGTATTGTAAGAGCGCTGGACAGCGACAAGCTCCTCTTTATACCTGACTGCAATCTGGGAAGCTGGGTACAGAAACAGTGTCCCGAAAAGGATATCAAACTCCTCCACGGCGGATGTCCTACCCATGCGGCTATTACTGCAAAGGAAGTAATGAAGGCTAAGGAAGAACACCCGGACGCTCTGTTCCTGGTACACCCTGAGTGTGTGCCGGCTGTAGTGGAGTTGGCTGACTATGTTGGCTCTACAAGCGGTATCATGGACTTTGCAAAGAAGTCCGACCACAGGGAATTCATCATAGGTACTGAGACTTCTATCTCTGAGCATCTCCAGTACGACTGCCCTGACAAGAAGTTCTACCCGGTAACTAAGAATATAGTATGCCGCAATATGAAACTGACAACTCTGCCTGACGTTTATAACAGCCTGCTCGGTATGGACAGCGGCGAGGCTTTCGAGATCATCATGAGCGATGAACTCATTTCCTCCGCAAGAAAGTGCATCGACGAGATGATAAGGCTGGGCGGCTGATATGAGGGATATCGTCAGGAAATTATACGAAACAGGCGACCTTACTGATGCAGAACTGAAAGCCCTTATCCTGACTGATGACAACGATGCGGCACAGCTTCTCCGGGAGTATGCCGATGAGGTACGTCAGCGCTGGTACGGCAGGAAGGTTTTTTTAAGGGGACTTATCGAGGTATCCTCCTACTGTAGGAACGACTGCCTGTACTGCGGTATCCGCCGGAGCAATAAGGACGCTGACCGCTACCGCCTGGACAGGGAGAAGATATTCCAGTGCGCCGAAAACGGCTATGGACTGGGATTCCGTACATTCGTCATGCAGGGCGGCGAGGACGGCTTTTATACCGACGACTTCATGTGCGATGTCATTTCAGGACTGCGTGAGAAGTACCCGGACTGCGCTATAACCCTTTCCCTGGGAGAGCGCAGCGAGGAAAGCTACAGGCGCATGAAAGAGGCTGGGGCTGACCGTTACCTGCTTCGCCACGAAGCCGCAAGCGATGAACTTTACAGCAAGCTCCACCCTGCGGAAATGAGCCTTGAAAACCGTAAGCAATGCCTGTTTACCTTGAAAAAACTGGGCTACCAGGTGGGTTCAGGCTTCATGGTGGGAGCGCCTTTCCAGACCGCTGACCACCTTGTAGAGGACTTGCGGTTCTTGCAGGAACTTCACCCGCATATGATAGGTATAGGGCCTTTCGTACCCCATCACTCCACCCCATTTGCGCAGGAAAATGGCGGCACTTTACAGCTTACCCTGCGGCTTTTGGGTATACTCCGGCTCATGTTCCCGAAGGTACTCCTCCCGGCAACTACCGCTCTGGGTACTATCGCACCAAACGGCAGGGAACTTGGTCTGCAAACCGGCTGCAATGTGGTCATGCCCAACCTTTCGCCGGTAAACGTGCGGAAAAAGTATGACCTTTACGATAATAAGATATGCACCGGCGAGGAAGCGGCAGAATGTCGGGGCTGTCTGCAAAGGCGCATAGAGTCCGCCGGATACGAAGTTGCACAGGAACGTGGCGACTGCATCGAAACAAATACACAGGAGACATAATACTATGAGAGTAAGATTTCATTTGCCCGATTTCGCCGGCAGATATAAGCTGAATATCCTTTTCGCTGACCTGCTGGCAACCCGTCCGGAGTTCTTCCGTGAGGGCGTGGAGATTGCTTCATTCTACGGCGTTTTCCCACCTTCTATATGGAACGGCGGGCGCACTCAGGGAGGTGTATGCGACAAGGCATTTGTAAAGAACGTGCTGAAAGCCTTCAATGACAAGGGCATACCGTTGAGATTCACATTCACAAACCCGGCGCTTGAAAAGAAGCATCTGTCTGACCCGTTCTGCAATATGGTAATGACTATGGCTGACAACGGCATGAACGAATGTATCGTTATGTCGCC
>CAMOEP010000410.1 GCA_946612185.1 uncultured Ruminococcus sp. | reverse complement strand
TGCCCAACGTGAACGAGAACAACGAGAACTATACCGAGTATATCTGCGGCGAGGAAGGCGTTCTGCAATACTGGCTGTCTCAGGGCGCTGCCGGATACCGCCTTGACGTTGCAGACGAACTGCCTGACCAGTTCCTTAATAACCTGCGAAAGAGCGTGAAGGGATTCAGCCCGGATAAGGTCATTATAGGCGAGGTCTGGGAGGACGCTTCCCATAAGGAAAGCTACGGCGTGAAGCGGCGCTACCTGCTGGGCGATCAGCTTGACAGCGTTATGAACTACCCCTTCCGTGAAGCAATAATCAGCTTCGTAAAGGGCGCACCAGTGAAACAGTTCATCGACTGGGTAATGGATATTATCGAGAACTACCCAAAAGCGGCTGTTGATGTGCTTATGAACTTTGTGTCCACTCACGATATTGAGCGTGCTATAAACCGTCTGGGCGGCGAGCCATGCGACGATAAGAGCAAGGACTGGATGGCAGAGCGTATGCTTACTCCTGAGCAGTATGCCTATGGCAAGAACCTGCTCAAGGCAGCAATGGCACTGCAATTCTTCCTGCCGGGCGTGCCGTGTATCTACTACGGCGACGAAGTGGGCTTGCAGGGCTATAAAGACCCGTTCAACCGCAGATGCTTCCCCTGGGGCAATGAGGATCAGGAACTTCTTGCCTATGTAAAGCGGCTTGGCAAGGTGAGAAAGTCCATACCAAATATGAAATCCGGCAGGACTTACTTTGTTTTCAATGACGAGGAGATCTACGATGAACGTATCGTTGGATTCACCAGACAGGGCGAAGACCTGGACTATATCATATTCGTGAACCGCAGCGGTGACGAGGTAACTGTTGAGAAACTCTCCGAAAAACTGCCACGTTTCACCGAACTTCGTGGCTTCTATGGTGACTTCGGCGAGGACACCCTCCATGTGGCACCCTATGGCTATACAATAATTCGTGCGGAATTTGTAAAATAGTGTCCGGTTTTAAGATTATTTTAAGGAATGGTGGATATACTATAAGAGGATTAAGTAATCCCCCAATTCCCCTTCTATATTTATTTCATTTTCCTTACTTCGGCTGCGGAATGGTCGGAGGTTCAGAGCTAATACAAGGTCTTAGTTCTGAACTTCCAACCAACGCAGCTTTTATTTTGCCCGGAACTAAAGCGGCTGGTGGATAATGGGGCGAAGCTGGACACCGTTCATGGCGGCGGTGACGGACTGGGGGAGCATATGGAACTGAGCAACCAGTGAAGTCGGCTTGTTTACCGGATCGTCCTGAAGCATGGGGACGAAGTAGTAGTATTTCCGGCAGAAAAGTTCGCCGATATTCCGTGCTGAACCCATGAGGGAATCATTGGAGGCTATGGCGAGAAGTACGGGCTTTCCGCTGCGCAGGTGGGATTTTACCGCCATAGTTACAGTATTGTCGGTGATGCCGCAGGCAAGTTTTGCGGCGGGATTTGAGGTGCATGGGGCAACGACCATAATGTCCGCCATATTTTTTGGACCTATGGGTTCGGCTTCCGCAATGGTGGTTATGACCTGTCTGCCGCATATATTGCTAAGTTCAGCCAGGTTATCCTCA
Organism: uncultured Ruminococcus sp.; assembly: GCA_946612185.1. Classification (GTDB taxonomy): domain Bacteria; phylum Bacillota; class Clostridia; order Oscillospirales; family Ruminococcaceae; genus Ruminococcus. The sequence continues at coordinate 1,016 of CAMOEP010000410.1, read as the reverse complement.
GCTTTCCCGAAGCGTGTGTCAGTTCCTGCGGCGCATTCTGACATTATGGGGATAAGTTCAGCGCCCATATCTTTAAGCGCCTTTGCAGCCTCAAAACTGCGGCGGAATGTGCAGAATGAGCCGGTCATAGCGTAGCCTATCCTCAGTCCTTTAATATCAGTCATGGGAATCCTCCTCCTCGCTTATGATGTATTCAGCGGTATTTGCGATTATCCTGCCGGCGGTCATGGGGGCAGTCTTCCCGGGAAGTCCGGGGGCTTTTATCACCCGATGTCCGGTAATTTCTGCGGCGGCAAAGTCGATGCCGTAAGGGGGCGATGCAAGTTCTATGAACAGTGTGTTCTGTGGGAACTTTTCAAGCTGGGGCTTTTTCAACACTATACTGGGCACGGTGTTGAAAACTACCTGATACTCTCCGCCCATATCCTCCATGCACACCGGCTTTGCTCCGGAAATACGGGCTTTTGCGGCACTTTTAGCGCTCCGGACGGCAGCATATACCTCTGCACCGAATCCGCAGAGTATACCGGTAAGGGCTGTGCCTATCCGACCCATTCCCAGTATCAGCACCCGGCTGCCGCTGAGTGTCATGGGCAGTTCACTAAGAGCGATGCTGACAGCGCCCTCAGCAGTTGGAATGGCGTTGCTTAGCTGGAATTCCTCACGGGAAAGGTACTCACGCAGACGATATCCCTGAAACTTTTCCTGCAAGGGCTGAGTGATACGTCCGGCTATCACAAGTGCCTCCGGAGAAAGCATCTCCCGGACTGCGGCAGTATCTAAAGGCGCATCAGCAGACGGTGCAGGCACATTTCCCTCATCGTCAAGGGGAATACACGGCAGTATCAGGCAATCGTACACTCCTGACGCACTTCCCACCGGGAAACCTATAAGCCCGGTATCGTAATGGCTTGAAAAGGGCTTTGCACAGTACTCCTGCCGCCCGTCACCTCCGGCAACACGTATTCTTTTTATCATGGTCATATTCTTCCCTCCGCTTATCATGGTCATATTCT
>CAMOEP010000409.1 GCA_946612185.1 uncultured Ruminococcus sp. | reverse complement strand
TAACCGCAAGACTTCCCTAAGCCCCATAAGCTCAAGAGGCAAGACCGGAGCTGCGGAGTTCGTTGGCGAGGAGGGGGAGGTCTTCGGAGTCGAGTTCGTCAGCGATGCGGTCTTTTACGGGGGCGAGGTCTGAGAGGTAGAGATATCCTTTCAGGAGCAGCGCAAGGCAAAGAGTACTGGAGAAGCCGCTTTCTATAAGGGTATCGCCCTTATGCCGGTTATGGAGGATAAGGTCAACAGCCTGAGCGGTAAGTTCCTTAACGTCGTAGGACTCCAGCTTTACCCTTTGGGGGCGCACGCTGTCGTTATAGACTATACCGAACCATGACCCGGCAGTATTACGCATATTAAGTATCTGACCACGGACGACAGGGTCACATTTTGCAGTAGAATCGCACATTACATTATAGGGGAAAGCGTTAAGTTCCCCCACGGTATCAATGCCCATATCTTTGAGAAAATCAATAGCTTCCGGGGAGATAGGCAGTTCAGTAATGCTGAAATCCTTGTCGATTTTCAGGCGGATCTGGATACCAGTGCCGGATATATCAAATATCTTTTTCAGAAATGCGGTATTATAGGGGCTTCCGTTTTTAAGGTAAGCGGAAACCTCCCTGAAAAGTTCCGACCGGATAAAAGCCTCACAGGTGGTACGGCTTCGGCTGTAGCGTATCTGTTCGGTAAGTTCAGACTCCTCCCCGGAAAGCTGCCAGCCCTTTTCGCCGGAGTATGTATAGCTTACGAAGTAGCGTCTGCGGTTGGAAGCATCTGTTATCTTGAAAATAACAGTATCCATTTCCTTTGGCTTGATAGGCTTATTGCCGTCGCCTATGCTTACAACGGTGAAGCTGGGGTTATGGGGAAGTATACAGTTCAGGTCGCTCAGTTCAGTAGAAACTTTTGTAGCGATAGTATTATTTTCGTCACGCAGGTACTTGAAGCCTGCTTCCTTTATCCAGGCAGGAGATTTAGTATTGTTGATAAGAGTGAATGTGAAGGAATTCTTATCGTCCTTCATATCTATAGACAGTGATTTGCCTTTCAAGATAACAGACCCCTTTCATAAATTCAGATAATTCGCTGACCCGGATAAAGCGTAAGAAGTATTACTTCTTTTCAGCCGGGAAAGCGTCGATGACACCGGCTTCATACTGCTGTATCAGGAAAGCGTCAGAAGTGGTAACATCATTGTCGCCGTCCACGTCAGCGAGTGCTTCGTCGATAGAGTACTTCTCTTTATTTGCAACGTGCTGCAAAACAGAAACGATATCGGATATAGTCACCTCGCCTGAATGGTCAGCGTCACCAAGCTTGTAAGCTGGTACATCGCCCATAGTCAGGTAAACGTTCTGGTACATAGTATCAGCCCAAAGCTGACGCATAGCCTCATATCCCTCGGAATTCGGGTGAACGCCGTCGCCGCTGAGGTATTCGGTATGCTCAGTGAGGTAAGCGTCCAGGTCAGGGCCATGAACGAGTTTGCTGCCGTACTCCTCCCAGAGTTTTTCAACAGCAGCGTTATACGCAGGCAGGTTATCGAGTACGCCTGGTTCTTCGGCGTGAGGAATTTTGGGAAGTACCGGAACTTTTCCTGCATCAAGCACAGCGTCTATCATGTACTTGGTATTCTCATAGTACTTTTCAGCGCCGGTCTGGTTTCCCCAAGCGTCGTTAGTGCCGTATGCGATGCTTACGAAGTGGGCGTTGCAGGTAGAGAGCCAGCGGTCGATATTGTTTCTGCCGTCGGTACTTGTGATACCGCCGATGCCGCCGTTTTCCTGAACAGGGAAGAATCGCTCGTCGTGGCGGGTGATGTATGTAGCGAAACCAGTGCCGTAGCAGTTATTCATACCGCCGGCGGTAATGGAGTCGCCCAGAAACAGCCAGCTATCAGAAACGCCGTAAGCAGCGGAATGGATATCAAAATTGATGCTTGCGTTCTTGCCCTCCTGGTCGTCAGCTTTCTGGACGTTGATGCGAATCCAGTTGTAGCCTGACATATTAACGATATGCTGACGGGAACTGAGAGTATTCCCGGTAACGGTATCGGTAACTTCCCAGCCGGATTCGGGGTAAGTGCCGCCGGGGGCTTTGTTTACCTCGATAGTGTAGTCGGAAGGCTCCATATTGCGGTTGACGTAGTTGCCGATATTGTCGTAAGCGGAGGTATTGTACCATACAGCGATGACGGTTGACTTCTGGTTATCCGGCACGCCTGAGAGGTCGTAAGCGAGGTAGTCGGGAGAGGTTGACTGCCAGAAGGAGAAGTAGTGTTCATCGTTTCCGGCAGAGGGATTGGAAGATGAACCGGAATAAGCCGGGACATTGCGGCTTATAACAGGGTTAGGCGACACCTCAGCAGAGGAAATGAGGCAGTTTGCCTGAAAGATAGTGAGTACAGCGGCTAAAGCGGCTGTAAATTTCTTGAATGATCTCAATGTTATCAACTCCTTTAGTAAAAGCTTATTATAATACTATTATATCACATATCCGCATTATTGGCAAGAGGGAATGGCGATGCGGACACGGCAGCAGCAACAGCATTTATTTTTTGGGAATTATTTAAGTCGCCCGTTTCTTTTACTAAATTTGTCTGTTTTACG
>CAMOEP010000408.1 GCA_946612185.1 uncultured Ruminococcus sp. | reverse complement strand
AAAAACTTATTCTTCTATGATCTTCTCAAGCAGCTCCATAGGATAAAGGGGCGGCACTTCCTTAGCACCCTGCTGGAAAAGAACAGTAGAGGGTGAAAGACCGGGAAGTGTATTCAGCTCGATAATGATTATCTCGTTGGTCTTGTTGTTAGCGAAGATATCAATACGGCAGTAGTCCTTAACGCCGCAAGCCTTTGCAACATTCTCCATAGCCTTCTTGATAAGACCAAGCAGCTTGTCGCTGATGATATTCGCAGGGGGAGGTGTGATATTTATACCAGTACCGCCCTGGAACTTCTCCTCAAGGGAGAGTACCGCATTATCCGCAACAGTGATGCTGGGGTTGAGTGAGTGGTACTGACCATTCTTAGCCAGAACGCCTACAGTAAGTTCTACCCAGTCGCCGCCGCCTCTGGAAGTAACGTCCTTGTCGGTTACTACCAGTTCTTCAGTAGCGATATACTCCTCAAAGAGCATATCTGAAATAGCCTTGGGAAGCTGTATCTTTTCGGGCTGGTCAGCGAAGGTATTCTCAGGGATAAATGGATAACCCTCCTCCAGAAGTTCGATGTACTTTTTAAGGTCGTCTGCGCTGTGGAGTATAACGATACCTGTTGAACAGCCGTCGCCGTTTGGCTTTACAACGATACTCTTTCCGCCCAGGGTCTTGCTCAGTTCATTCCACTGACCTTCGGGGTCATTCAGGATATTTTCCACATCAGACTTACTCATGAGTATCTTCTGGCAGGTGCGAACGCCTTCCAGGTTCAGCTCAGTAATAGTCTTACCAGTCTCGAACTTGTTCATGCAGAGTTTAGCAGCCTTTGAGCCTGAGCCGTTGAAGTTAATACCAGCTTCTTCCAGAAGTGCCTGGAGAGAACCATTCTCACCGAATCCGCCGTGCAGACCGATGAAAACATCAGCGTTCATGTCCTTGGTCATGGAGATGAACTGGTTTATAGTCATTCTTTTTGGAGTGATATCCTCAGCACGGGCAAAACCTGCAAGGTCAAGCTGAGCGCTTATCTGCTTTTTAAGCTGAGCAGTATAAGCTATATATTCCGCAGATCTTCCGTTGATATAATCATAGATCTCCTCGGTGGTGTGCTTGAGTGCCGCAGCGTAGGGAACTTCGTAAACGGTAAGTTCGCCCTCCTCCTCAAAGAGTATATAGGGTACAGGGTGATACTTAGCGGAGTTGAGAAGTTTGAGCCATACGTTAGTACCGCTCATAAGAGAAACCTGACGCTCTGAGGTCAGACCGCCCAGGATAAGGTTCAGGCGCTTTTTGGAGTCGATATCCTCATCGGGGACAGAGTAGCTGATATTGTATCTGTCGCAGGCATTTTTAAGGATAAGTGAGAGAAGGTCTTTATGTCTCAGACCTACAGCCGCAGCCTGCTGGAAGATAAAGCTGTTCTGCTCCATACCACTTATGGGGTTGAAGTCGGAGAAGTAGATGCTGTCGTCGTCAAGAAGCCAGCCGTCGATACGCAGGAAGTCTCTTGCGCCAACCAGTTTGAAAAGCTTGGTAGCAGTATCTCTTATCTCGTCGATCTTATTGTGATCGAAGCGGGCAGGGCAGTAGTAATGAGTTTCGGTAGTGGACAGGTACTTTTTGCGCTTGTCGAAAAGTTCGCCTTCCATAGAGTTGCCGTCCTTGTCGAGGAGTTCGATCTCGGTAGGCATAAGGGCAGCGGTCTTGCCGCCGGATTCGAGTATGATAACGGTGAACTCCTTGCCACGGCAAAGCTGTTCAACGACCAGTTCACCGAAAACGGGGAGAGAAGTCTGTGCAGCGCTGACAGCTTCTTCGATACTTCTTGCGATAGTAACGCCGATGGAAGAACCGCCCTCAACAGGCTTGATAACAGCTTCATTGAAGCCGTTGTCCTTCATGAAAGCAGTAACTTTAGCGGAGATATCGTCGCCGTTATTTATATAGATCTTGGGGATAGTTCTAAGACCATTTGCCTGAAGAAGCTGAGAGTCAGCGTTCTTCTTGTTATACATTTTTCTGCAAGCCTCAGCAGGGGAAGCGATAAAGGGGATATTTCTTTCCTGAAGGAAAGCCTGGATCTGACCGTCCTCGCCGTATTTTCCGTGCATAACAGGGAAAACCAGGTCATTGGAGCGGAGGATATCGGTGAACTCCTCCTCGCTTATCATTTCATTTTTAGTGAGCATGAACTCGAAATCGGAAGTGGTATTGGAGTAGAGGAATTTTTCGTCGATATAGTAACGGTTCAGAGCCTCATCGAAGAAGATGACTTTAAGACCGATGCCGGGCATAGTGCGGAAGTGGTCGAACACAGAACGGACGGAGTTAAGAGAGATGTCACGCTCTTTAGATGGACCGCCGCAAAGCAGAACGAGATTAAGCATAATGAATGTCTCCTCCTTAAAGAGAATAGAGGTAAAGTCGGCACATATCCATAATATGCCGCTTACTTTTATTATACAACATTAGCCTTACAAAGTCAACCAATTTCATAAGCAATTCCAGGGCGACAGCATTTATTTTCCGTGAAACATTTTCTGCCATACAAGAAAACTGCCGGTTTCCGTAGAAAGCCATGCGCCGGAATTATTTCCGGCGACAGG
>CAMOEP010000407.1 GCA_946612185.1 uncultured Ruminococcus sp. | reverse complement strand
CGTAAAATTCTGCCAAAAAGATGCGCTTTAGGATTAGTGTCAACACGCCCTAATTCACCAATAAAAACTACCGCCGGAGCGTCATTCCACCCCGGCGGTAATTCGTACAATCAGGAGGTATTACTATGAGAAACGTGAAACCGGTAAAGGTAGGAAACTGCGTCCTGGACGGACAGCATATCTACATACAGTCAATGCTCAACGTCCGCAGCGACGACATCGAGGGAAGCGTGAAACAGGCTGTTGAACTGGAAAAAGCCGGCTGCGAGATAGTCCGTGCGGCTATACCGAATATGGAGGCAGTTAAACTTATCCCGGCTATCAAGGAGGCTGTGAATATCCCCCTTGTGGCAGATATCCACTTCGACTACCGCCTTGCCATTGAAGCCGCTGCCGCAGGAGTTGACAAGATACGCATTAACCCCGGTAATATCGGCTCTATGGACAGAGTGAAGCAGGTCGTTGATGCTTGCCGTGCAAGAAATCTGCCTATCCGTATCGGCGTGAACTCCGGCTCTCTGGAAAAGGAGATACTGGCGAAATACGGCGCTCCTACCCCGGAAGCACTGGTTGAGAGCGCTCTGGGTCACGCTGCCCTCCTGGAACGTTTCGACTTCGACGATATCGTTATTTCCATTAAGTCCTCCGACGTTTCCCGAATGATAGCCGCTTATCGTCTTGCTGCCGAGAAGTGCAATTATCCGCTGCATCTGGGCGTTACCGAAGCCGGTACTGAGCGCATGGGTCTTATCAAGTCCGCTATCGGAATCGGTTCACTTCTCTGCGACGGCATCGGTGAAACTATCCGTGTATCCCTTACCGACGAGCCGGTGAAGGAAATAAAGGCGGCTATCGACATTCTCCGCTGTATCGGCAAAAGGGGAGGAGTCCGCTTCGTTTCATGTCCCACCTGCGGACGTACAAGCATCGACCTTATCGGTACTGCCAGGAAGGTCGAGGAAGCGCTTGCTGACTGCCAGAAGGATATCACCGTTGCGGTCATGGGCTGCGTGGTGAACGGCCCTGGTGAAGCAAGAGAAGCTGACGTGGGAATTGCAGGCGGCGACGGCTGCGCTATAATATTCCGCAAGGACGGCACACAAAGGAAAATAAGGGAGGAGGACATTGTCACCGAGATTATTGCTGAGGTTGACAAGCTGTAAATGAATATAAAAATCAGGGACTTTCTGGCGGAGTACAATATCCAGATACCGGAGAATGTGGGGCAGGGCGATATCTACCGCATAACCTATTCCGAGGACTATATGAATATTGCGTTTTTCGCTCATTTCAGCCAGATGCAGACTGCCGCTGACTGCGCCGCTTTTGAGCATAATGCAGCAGAGGTTCTGAAAATAAATTCCGTGAAACTCAACCCCCGGTACGAAGAAAGCCTTTTCGGAATGGAGGTCATGCCGGAGATCATCGCCCACCTGAAGCGTATCCTGCCCCTGGTGAACGGCTTTCTTGACGACGCTGACATCACCATTGACGGCGGCGATATGCGTATCAGTCTCAAGCACGGCGGTGCGGATATCCTGGAACGAGGACAGTTCAGCCTGAAACTGCCCCGGCTTATCTACAACCAGTTCGGCGTGAAGATGCGTGTCATTATCGAGGGTCAGCAGGAAGTAGGGGAGTCGGATTTCAACGATATGGTGGAGACTGTTTCCGCCGAACTGCCGGACTACAGCTCACAGTTTGCCCCTGAACCTCCCGGTGATATGGACGATGCGCCTGCGCCGGTAGTTCCCACAAGGAGTATCGACGCAAATGCCGAGAATATCGGCTATGACCCGGAGTCGGCGGAGATAATAAAGGGCAAGGCTATCCGTGAAAAGCCAATATCTATCGCAGAAGCTATGCAGAAACTCGGCTCGCAGGTGGTAGTCCGTGGCGACGTTTTCGGCAGCGAATTCAAGGAGCTTAAAAGCGGCAAAACTGTGGCTACAATTAGTATCACCGACTACACCGGTTCACTGATGATAAAATCCTTTGTGGATAAGGACGACTCCGAAAGTCTTGACAAGCTGTCCTCCATTTCCAAGAAGGGAACTGTCCTGGTGTCAGGTCGTATCGACTACGATTCCTTTGCACATGATATTACTATATCCGGCGACAGAAGCACAAAGTTATCCATACTCAAAGTGAAGAAAGTTACCAAAAAGGATAACTACCCCGAAAAGCGTGTCGAACTGCACTGTCATACGAATATGTCTGCTATGGACGCTGTTACCGACCCTGTAACGCTCATCACAAGAGCCGCTGAATGGGGTCATCAGGCTATGGCGATAACCGACCACGGCTGTGTGCAGGCGTTCCCGGACTGTATGTACAATATGCCCAAGAACTTCAAGGTCATCTACGGCTGTGAGGCGTATGTGGTCAACGATATCGACAGGGAACTTATCCTGAAATCCCCCGATGAACGCAGTCTCAGCGATGAGATCATCGTGTTCGACGTTGAGACTACCGGACTGAGTTTCGCTAACGACCGCCTGACCGAGATCGGCGCTGTCAAGCTGAAAAACCTGCAAGTGGTGGACTCGTTCAACACCAAAGTCAACCCCGGATTCCATATCCCGGAGAAGATAACCGAACTCACCGGCA
>CAMOEP010000406.1 GCA_946612185.1 uncultured Ruminococcus sp. | reverse complement strand
TATTCGTAGACCTTTATTCCGTCCTTGATGCCTGCAAAACCGATACAGCCTTCTACAGGCTCATCTGTACGGCACATAAGGCTGCCGGCAGTCTTTCCGTCGGCGCACACTGTAAAGCTGATGTCTCTGCCTGAAATGTAGGCTCTCAGCTCATACTGCTTTATGGTGCTGTATTCAAGGGGTGCAGATGCAAGTACCTTGTATTTTCCGGGCAAGCCGTCTGTGCGGAGAATGGCTATGCCGTTATTGAAGAAACCTGCGGCATAGTGGCTTGTAATGCCCTTTGCGCCGAAAACTATAAGTGATGCGCAGTCTTTGCTCTTGTATCCTGTGAAACTGGTATTAATGATGCTGACCAGTGCAGAGACTATGCAGTCGCCCACATATCCGCCAGTGAACGCAAGGCTCAGACCGTGCTGTGATGAGAGAATAAACTCCTTGGGATATGAAGTGTGTGAGCCGCTTGCGCTCGCATCAAGGCAGATAAAGCCTTCATCAGACCACCATGCCTCGCCCATAGGGACGCTGAAATTCAGAAGGTGGGGATAATAGCTTGAGTCATCAGATGCGTTGCGCACTTTGCTGTAACTTATCTTGTAAGTGGGAGTGCCGCTGATACGCAGGTCATCGGCGTAAACCTTCAGTCCACTCCAGGAATTATCGCCAGGGAAGATCTGGATATTGATGCAGTTATAGTAAGTGCCTATATCCGGCACTATCCAGTCAAGGCGAGTCCATTTTCCGGGTTCTATGTACACTACCTCAGACCAGCTTTCTGCATCATTAAGGCTTGAATACAGAAGGAACTGTGCCTTTACCCCTCTTGCAGGGCTGAACAGGTTCACGCTCATATGCTGACCGGGGTAAACGCCTGTGCAGGAAGTAGGTTCGTACTTGGTTGACTGGAATGTTCCCAGATTGAACCACCTGTAGATACGCAGCCTTTCGCTGCCGCCGAATTTGGTTGTACTGAGTTTGAGTGTATATGGGCTTCTGCTTGGTGCAGAAACAGAATCAGCGGAAACTTCAAGTTCCAGTGTTCTGTCAGACGGTGAAAGCTCAATATTGCCGCCTGTGATAACGAGTGCCTCTGTACCCTGTGTTGAATACGGGAAAGCAAAGGAGAAGCGTCCGTCTTCTGCGGCTTTGAGGATATACTCAGGAACAGGAATGTCGCTGAGTCTGCTCATATTCTTCATAAGCTGTGCGGCAAAACGGGTAAGGGAAATATCATTCTCACAGGCAACTGCCAACGAACCCTGTAACTTGTCATTCATATACTTTGCCCAGCGCTCATAGGAAATCCCCTCACAGCCTACCAGTGCGCCGATTATAGTGCCTGCATTGCCGCAGTTGCAGTCTGTATCGCCGCAGGACTTCAGGCATATCTCCATAGTCTTGTCGAAACTGCCGCCGCCGTAGAGAAGTGCCATTATAACGTGAGAAGCGTAGTCCCAGATAGCGTGTTCGTTATAGTACTCGTTGATGTAGTCCATGCACGCATACCAGTTATCCGGATTTTTCCGGTAGGTATAGATAATGTTCCTGACCATGCGGCTGTAGTGGGAGTAGGCAGGGATAGTTTCCAGCGCATCGCTGAGGATAGTCATAATATCGCTCTCGATAAAAGCAAGGCTTACACAGGCGTTCATGAATTTTGCGCCGAATCTGCCCTCGCCGGCGTGAGTAGTTGAAGCCAGTTTTCCGCCGCATTCTGCCGCCCGTACCGGGTCACCGGGGAAGATTATCCCGGCAGAATCGTAAAAGATCTGTCCGCCTATGGTATCTGCGGAGAAGCCGTTATGGGCATAGTCGCCGCTCTCATTTGAGGGAACGCCGTCTATAAGGTTGTAGTACGCTTTTCCCTCGGTACTGTGAGAAATGCAGCCGTTATCGTCGCAGCCTCCCCACCAGAACATACCCCTGTACTCGGAAGCCTGCTCCAGGATTAGTTTTGCGGAGAGATCCGTGCTTATCTGCTTTGCGGCGCTCACTCTGTCAAATGCCTTTGCAAACAGCACAAAGCCGTTTGTGTCGTCATCAGCGTAAACGTCGAATTCGTCCAGAGGGAATGTGTTCACCTCACCCAGTTCAGCGGCATTATGTCCCGGATCATCTCTGAACTCAAAGGGTATTCCCAGACGCACACCGATAGCCTTTCCGATAACTGCGCCGTAGACCTTTGATGCAAGCCTTTTGGGGTCATCAGCAAGTTTTAAGAATTTCTGCCGATTAGTCATAATATATCATCTCCTTATGGTGGAAAATTATTCACAGCAGAGTTCCTTTCTGCTGATTATATACTAAACCCATGGTGAACAAAAAAATCCATTGGATTTAAAAAATTGTAAAATTAAATATATTAATAATTAATTTTATCAACTAATTCAACAGCGACCTGAACGCCATTACTATTCCCTGATGCTCAAATCTGAGGGATATGCACGGCTCTGACAGCTTATTGACGATAACGCTGTTGTGGTCAGCAAATACTTCGGTACTTCCGAACCTGCCGGAGACTACAGTTTCCTCAGGGTAGCGCAATTCGCTGGAAATGGTCAGCAAAGGGCGGCTGTCGTCAAGGAGAATGGCGAACTCTTCCTTGATGACTTCCAGA
>CAMOEP010000405.1 GCA_946612185.1 uncultured Ruminococcus sp. | reverse complement strand
GCAAGCTTCATGGCGTTCGCAACTATCAACGCCAGCCACAACCTTTTCATCGCATACCCGTTCTGCCACCAGCTTCCCCTGGGATTCATTCTCCTGTCGATACACTTCTTCCTGAACTGGCTGGAAAAGCGCAAAACACCGGCGATCGTGGTTAGCTGCCTGTTCTATCTTATGGCGAGCATGATATACGAAGCGTTCCTGCCATTCGTCCTGGTGTACGCCATGCTTGTGGCAGTCCACGACGACAAGAAGTCCCGCAGCTTCGGCAAATACATTCTCCACATCATCTGCTGCATACTCCCCCACACCATTACCGGCGCAGCCTACAGCATCGTATACTTCACCTGGAGACACTTTTATCCCCCATTCTACGCCGGAACTAAGCTTTATCTCGCTGAACCTGTGAGAACTGTCGAGGCGCTTCTGAAGTACTCCTTCGCCATGATACCTGAGTACGAAGCCGCATACACCATTCACGGTGCAGTTCCAGCCAGCGATATTCTCCGGAGCATCGGCATCGTGGGACTTGTGAAAGCTGTCCTCATAACTGCCGCTTTTGTGATGTTCGTCAGGAAGTACAGCGAGAAGATAGACTTCAAGGGCAAGATGTTTGCGTTCATCACCTGCATATTCATGCCCAACGTTCTCATCGCCCTGAGCCAGCAGCACCTTGAAGCCTCAAAGCGTGGCGTTATCAACTACCTTTCCTCGCTCTACAGCTATCCTTTCCTGCTCATTGTTACCGCAGGAATATGCTGCATGGTGTACGCACATTTCAAGGATAAGAACCTGCGCACTCTCTTGCTTGCCTGTGCTGGTGCAGTTATAGTACTTACCAGCTTTACCGCCGATTATACCAATTACTACTGGCGAAATTACTACGGCGCTCAGGCAGTCCGCTACAAGAACTTCGACCACGCCGTAGCTTCCGATGAAGTGACAAACTGCGACAGCAATTGGCAGATATACGCCCCTGACAGCATGGGTATCCACAAACTCAGCTCCTACACTATCGACTATATCCGCATCTACGACGATACCCCGGCTGATTCATTCGTTCTGACCGCCGATAAACTCAAGGAGGACAAGAACGTTCTCTGTATGCGCTGCGACCCAAGTTATCAGCTTATGATACTTGGCGAGGCTGACGATGCGTTCTGCTCTGAGGAGGTAACTATCGCCACGATACTGCCCCAGGAGTTCAATGTCGTGATGCACACAAAGTCCGGCAAGGAAGTGGTTTACAGCGGAATTACCGACGATCAGACCATTACCGCACCCGAAGGCGACCCCTTTGATATGAATGTGAGAGTGGCTCTGAAATAATTCCCGAAAATTTTTTCGGAAAATTTTTAAAAACCCTTGACAAACCCAGAATTAAGTGATATAATATATATCGTTGATTGCGAAGAACAATACTTCTGGGTGTGGCGCAGTTGGTAGCGCGCTACCTTGGGGTGGTAGAGGCCGTGGGTTCAAGTCCCGTCACTCAGACCAGTAATTATGTGTTCTTCCACCCCTGCACAAAGGGAGAACACATACATCGTAATCAGGAAGCAGTCCGTATCCGGGCTGCTTTTTTATTGGTTTTTCAAAATTTCTGAAAATTTTTTCAAAAAAGCCTTGACAAATCAGTTCGCTTGTGATATAATATTATTTGTTGAGACAAGCAACACAAAGATCTGGGTGTGGCGCAGTTGGTAGCGCGCTACCTTGGGGTGGTAGAGGCCGTGGGTTCAAGTCCCGTCACTCAGACCAATGTACGTTTTCTCTGGCTTCGGTCAGTCCGGTATGTTCCCCAACGTACTGTGATAACGTGAATCGGTAAAAATGACTCGCATTTATATGCGGGTCATTTTTCAAGCTGAGCCAGCTTGACCGCTTCTCACGTTGACGCTCGATTCTCTCGCTTACTTTTTTAGAAACGGTACTTTTGCCGTCGCTCAACCTTGTTTGTACTGGTACAAAGTTCTATTCGGTGAATTCTGTAAACTGCCGCTTTTTTGTTCTACTGATGAACTCCGTACCAAGCTGAGCCAGCTTGACCGCTTCTCACGTTGACGCTCGCTTGCTCGCTTACTTTTTTAGAAACGGTACTTTTGCCGTCGCTCAACCTTATCTGTACTGGTACAATGTTCTCCGGTAGAACTATAAAGCAGCAAGTTTATAGTTTTACCCGAATAGAACTTTGTACCAAGCAGAATATGGTTGAGCGACGGCAAAATGCGATGTTCTGTCAAAGTGAGCGAGTTAACGAGCGACAACGTGAGAAGCGGTCAAGCTGGCTCAGCTTGGTTTAGCGACGTACAGAGCACCGTTTTTTTAAGGCAACACCGCACAAAGACCGCCTGACGGCTTTGTGCGGTGTTGTCTTTAGGGTATCTGCATCTTTAAAATCGTGCAGCAATGCACGCCGATAATTATACATTCTACAGGGCAACAGCATTTACTTTCCGTGAAACATTTTCCGCCATACAAGAAAACTGCCGGTTTCCGTAGAAAGCCATGCGCCGGAATTATTTCTGGCGACAGGCTGGTAAGGGTCTGCACCCTCTTGGGTATCCGGAAAACTTGCCGGTAAAAATCGGCAAAAGAGGGGAAAAAAGGGGTTCAGGAAGGGAGAGTCC
>CAMOEP010000404.1 GCA_946612185.1 uncultured Ruminococcus sp. | reverse complement strand
ATTTCCCTCGATGAACTCCTCGCAGGGGATAATAATATTTCCGCCTGAACCTGCAATAGTTCTGATAGACGCATTAACGCCCTTTCTTGTAGATACGAATTTCTCGAAAAGCTCCTTGTTATGGGCGAAGGTCTTAGCATCAAGAGTGCCGTTATTGATAGGCATAACAGGGGTCTGATACTTTTTCAGGAAGTACAGTCTTCCGCCCTTCTTTGCTCTTGCTGTCTGACCGCACTGGCTGTTTTTCCAGTCGCCGATAAGCTCAAAGCCGTGGAACATCATTTGCTTTCACCTCTCATTATACTGCTGTAACCGCTATAATATTCATCGAATATCTCCTTTTGGAGTTTCGCATTTCCGTCAAGGTCCTCATCGCTGGAATCGTTATTTTCTACTGATTCAGCAATGATATTTTTCACATCTTCCGGGTAGTCTCCCCTGCTGTTTTTCACATTCTCGATCATCTCAGCAGCGTGGGACTTCCAGAATTTTTCAGCCTGTGATTCTATCTCGCCTTCAAGTGCGTCCTGGCGTATTTCGCTGATACGCTGATCCGCAGAACGGACTATATCTGCAATAGTTTCCATATCGCTGAAAGTGCAGCCGATGAGGGGCATATCCTCGCTGAAATAATTGTGGATATTGCCGCTTACAAAAAGTCCGCATATAATATCAGCCAGTTCAGGCTTTTCCTCGTCAGCTTCGTGGTTTGAGGCGATATACTCATTTATGCCGTCGCTTATATCACGGGCATTGCTGCAAATGCTGTCAGCCTTTTCAGAGAAAGTCTCCATAAGTTCCTCCGCATCAGCCACAGCACTCTGGCTTATGGAATCCGGTATCTCACCGCCGGCAGAGGGAGTGAATGCATCAATATCTCCGGCAGCCATGCTCAACATTTCTGTCAGCTTCTGTGCAGCTTCTTTCAGCATAGCCGCATCTTCTGCCTGGGCATTCATTTCTTCCAGGAGTTCCTTTGCGTCAGCGGAAGTATCAGCGCCGAAGGTATCCTCAGCCCATTCATAGAGTTCGCCGCATTCCAGTTCCTCGTACATATCCTGCCTTGAGCCGTCATCAGCCCAGGCGAAGGCTTTAAGGTTATCTGCCGCAAGACTTCTCAGCAGTACCTTCTGTGCCTCAGCAGACTTTCTCACTTCCGCTATCTCATCATTTTCCAGTGTACTTATTTTCTCTGCTGCGCTGTCCTTTACTGCATTTCTGCAATACTCCTTTATTTCAGGTGCATTTCCAGCCTCAGCGGTAACGGCTTTTATCAGCTTGGTCTTAGCATCATCTCCGGAACTGAGCATACCTATGAAGTCATTTTCAAGAACTCCGTCAAGTCTGCTCAGAAAGGAGTTTTTTATTGTATCCAGCCTTTCCTGAGCCGCCTTTTTAAGGGCAGCCATATCGCTGAAACCAAACACCTTAGCCGCCATAGTTGAGCTGTCATCATGTCTGCCGTGATCCAGGAAAAATTCCTCCATAGCCTTAGCTGCTCCGGCAATATCGTTTGCGGAAACAATGGATTCCAGTATCAGCTTCTCGAAAGCCATAGGCGACAGGAATGCTGACGAATCGAAACAGCCGTCGGAAGCATTAAGGAGTATGCACGGCTCAGGGAACGAGAAGAAGTGGCAGTCGATAGAGAAGCTCTCTCCCTCGTTCGCCTTGATGTAGTTTGTCATACCACCGTCCGGGCGCTCCTCGTCAGCTACAAGCTGACACAGACCCATAGAGGGAGTCCACACATAAGGGCGTGAGTCGCCGGCAGTTACCAGTATCACCTGAGCGCAGCCGTCCTTTTCACGGACGATACCGGCAGTAAGAGTTGTACCCAGCAGGGCAAGTCCTGCATAGGCAGATTCATATATAATATTCGCACTTTCAGCCGCCTTGCAGAGTACCTCCCTGATACGGCTTGCGAAGAAGTTACCCATTTCCTCAAGAGCCGCCTGCCTGTCGGGGGCATTATCAAGCTGTGAGAAAAAATAGTCCGCACCCTTTTCGCTCACCTCATGGAGCATGGCAGAAGTGACTATACGAGAGGCGAAGTAGCCGCTTTTCTTCATATTGTTCACGTTAGCGGTGTAGCAGTCCTTGACAGCGTAAAGCTCTGCGAAGGAGCGTCTTACATAGTCAGCAAAACTTCCTTCGGAGGCATCAGGATACACCTCTCCGAAAAGTATCGCAGGAGTCTGCTCCTCATCAAAAAGCTCCGGCAGGAACTTGGTATGGCGTATAGCAGCCGCACCGCCCAGACCGTCAGCCACCATATAAAGCTGACCGTCAGTATAAGGCAGAGCGTCCTCGCCCTTATAAACAACAGTGCCGTCAGGACGAACCTTTGAAGCCTGTCTGTAAACAGTAAAATCCATAGTTATCTCCTTTATACCTGCTGGACGATAGTAACATCGCCGTAGTTATTAACGAAGGAATACATGGGGACTCCGAAAGAGCCGTCAGGAGCGATATTATCCCTGAGCTGCTTTATAAAGAACTTCTGCCAGTCCTCGGCAGGGAGCTGCGCATCAGGCTTTTGTCTCACAGCCCACATATTGCTGATAATACGCAGAGGTCTTACAGCGACTACCACATTTAGAGTAGCGTCAAGGAAATCAAAGCTGCA
>CAMOEP010000403.1 GCA_946612185.1 uncultured Ruminococcus sp. | reverse complement strand
TATTCCGCAGACTTTCCGACATGGACAGGTTCCTCTCCGAAAAGCAGACTGCTTCCGGTGAGGCTGTGAACCAGCAGCTGAAAGTTCTGGAGAACCGCTTCAAGTCTCTCGAAACAGGCAACGAGCAGAGGCTTGACTCCATCAGAAAGGTGATCTCGGGAAGCCTTGCGGATATCCAGGAACAGAACAGCAAGAAACTGGACGCTATACAGTCCACCGTCAACGAAAAGCTGGAAAGCAAAATGACGGAATCCTTCAAGCTGGTAAGCGACAGGCTTGAACAGGTCTACAAGGGCCTTGGCGAAATGCAGACCATTGCCGCAGGTGTGGGCGATCTGAAAAAGGTGCTGTCCAACGTGAAGAACCGTGGAATCCTCGGTGAGATACAGCTGGGTGCTATCCTTGAGGACATCCTCGCTCCCGAGCAGTACGACAGGGATGTGGCTACTATCCCGTCCAGCGCTAACAGAGTTGAATTCGCTGTGAAGCTTCCCGGAAGCGGTGATACGGGATTTATCTACCTCCCCATCGACTCCAAATTCCCCGGCGACACCTTTGCCGCCTTGCAGGATGCCTACGACTCAGGTGACTCCGAAAAGGTGGCAGAGGCCAAGAAAACGCTCTATGCCGCCATCAAAAAAGAGGCTAAGGACATCAGCGAAAAGTACGTGAGTCCGCCTTATACCACCAATTTCGGCATTATGTTCCTGCCGTTCGAGGGGCTTTATGCTGAGGTGGCCGGGAGCGGTCTTATCGAGGAACTGAGCCGCACCTACAACATAACCGTGACAGGTCCTTCAACTATGGCGGCTATGCTCAATTCCCTGCAAATGGGATTCCGCACCCTCGCCATCCAGCGCAAGAGCAATCAGGTCTGGGAGGTGCTGGGCGCTGTCAAGTCCGAATTTCAGACCTTCGCTAAGGCTCTGGAGGACACTCAGAAGCACATCAAGAAAGTGGATGACGACCTGGAAAAGCTGGTGGGAGTCCGTACCCGTCAGATAAACCGCAAACTCAGCGCCGTTGAAACTCTCGATCATGAGATCACCGCTGCCGACGAAGAACTATGAACTACTTATTCAAGCGAAAGCTGATACATCTTCTGTACCCGAACCGCTGTCCCGTATGCGGTGAGGTTATCGGCGCAAATGACCGATTCTGCACCGATTGCGAGGGAAAGCTCACCGAATTCAGCGGCGGCTTCACTATCAGCGGAGCGGTCAGGGCGTTGGCAGTGTACGAATACGACGCCAACATAAAGCCTGCCGTGATACTGCTGAAAAACGGCACCTGCGGCAATGCTGCATATGCGCTGGGGACTGCTCTTGCCGAGAAGCTTAGATCTGTAGAAAACGCCGAAAAATTGGACTTCATCGTTCCTGTGCCCATGCACCGCAAAGCCATGCGGAAACGTGGCTACAATCAGTCGGAACTGATTTGCAGGGAGGTGGGGAGAGTTCTCAACATTCCCCTGTGCAGATGTGTTGCAAAAACGGTCTCCACCGCCGACCAGAAAACTCTCGGCTACGAGGAGCGCAGAAAAAATCTGAAAGGCGCATTCACCGTGACCGAAAATGTCAGGGGACGGAATCTCCTGCTTATCGATGATGTCTGCACCACGGGCAGCACTTTCGCAGAAATAACCGCCGCTCTCCTCAAAAACGGTGCGGCTTCCGTGACCTGCGCCGCCTGCTGCAAGACTGTTCAGTCAAATGATACTAAATAAAAAAGGCAGATACTTTTCATTGAAGTATCTGCCTTTTTTTATCTGCTTGCGTTTATAAATTCCTCGATGGTCATTGTACCGCCGACGGATACGTATGCGTAATAGGAAAGAACAGCCGAAGCGTCAACGGCGCTTAAAACTCCGTCGCTGTTGACATCCGCAGCTTTGAACTGGCGGCCTGTCAGACTAAGATCCTCGCCCACGGACAAACGTGCGTACTCGGTTATGATGATGGAGGCGTCGATTCCGTCGATAGTACCGTTTTCGTTGACATCGCCGATAATAACCGCAGGATCAGCAACTATCTCGATGGCGCCCTTTGCAGGAACCGAGAAAATGTGCTTGTTCATCGCCTGGCCATTGCTGTCGTCGCTGAGATTTGTAAAAAGCGACGGCGCACGTCCCTCGTACTTCGGGCCTCCCACATAGATCTCGTATCTGTCGCCTTTTTTGGCATTGGCAGGCAGTTCAAAATCAATGTACCACATATCGCCGTCCTTGCCGGAATCGGATTCGCCTGCTGTGGAAAGAAAGAGGAAATCTCCCGTATCGCCCACTGACTGGACAGTAGTCAGTCCGTCGGAAACAGCAAATCCCGGAACAGCACTCCCTGCAAGCTTCAGACGGCTGTCGAAGTAAACGTAGATGTCGGAACTGCAATAAAGTCCGTTGGCACCCTCCACTGACAAAGCAACACGCTGAGTGCCGCCGTCAAGGAGATCGCTTTCCCAGACCTTTGTCCCGGAGATGCGCAGCACAGGCTTTCCCTGAACTACGGGGCCTGTTGTGGTGACTGTCGTTGCAGCGGCAGTTGTGGAAGTTGTCGCAGCCTTTGTGGTGGTTTTGGTGGTAGTCTTCGTCGTTGTTCTGGATGTGGGGGATGTGGGGGATGGTGTGGCTTTT
>CAMOEP010000402.1 GCA_946612185.1 uncultured Ruminococcus sp. | reverse complement strand
ATAGCCCTTTGGCAGGCTGAAAGTGACATCTTTCAGTGCAAAATCCTTGTAAGCCTTGTTCAGTCCGTTGATCTCAAGAATATTTTCCATACTAATCCTCCATAAACTTTTTGAGTGCGGAAATGATCTCCTCGTCGGAAAGTCCGGCACTTCTGCCATTTTTCACAGCCTGCTCAAGCCCTTCCTCCATTTCGCAGAGCATACGCTCACGGAGAAGTTCATTATTGCGTGGTGCGACAAAATAGCCCTTGCCAGCCACAGAGACTATAAATCCCTCGTCCGCAAGATCATTGTAAACCCGTGTGGTAGTGATGACACTGATCTTCAGGTCACGGGCAAGCTGCCGGATAGAGGGAAGCTGTTCATTCTCCTTAGCAGTACCGTCAAGTATCTGTGACCTGATCTGCTGCTCGATCTGTTCATAGATCGGCAGCTCTGATTTGTTTTTAATAATAATATTCATGAAGCGCTCCTGTTATACTGTACTTGCTTTGATATATACAGTATAACACACTGTATATGCTTTGTCAATAGCTTTTGAAAATTTTCTGTTGCAGCTTCGGAATCTGCAATTATCTTCATCTAACTATTGACAACGCCTTTTCACTATGCTATAATTAAAGTATCTTCAGGGCAGGGTGTGATTCCTGACCGGCAGTATAGCCTGCGAGCCTTCTGGCTGATTCGGTGCGATTCCGAAGCCGACGGTCGTTCCTTTGTGAACGTGCTGAATTTTCAGCAATAGTCCGGATGAAAGAAGATTAGTGCGAGATAACGCAGATTATGCCCCGGAGTATCGGGGCTTTTTTATATCAGGAGGCTATTATGACTGATCTGGATTATATGAAGCTCGCCCTGGAGCTTGCTCAGAAGGGTCTGGGCTTCGTTCACCCGAATCCGCTGGTAGGTGCTGTCATAGTCAAGAACGGCGAGATCATCGGAGCAGGGTGGCATAAAAAATGCGGTGACCTCCACGCTGAACGCAATGCCTTTGCTGACTGCGATTCCAGAGGTATCGACTGCTCAGGCGCTGATCTGTACGTCACCCTCGAACCCTGCTGCCATTACGGAAAAACTCCCCCCTGCACAGAAGCGATAATCGCCCACCGCATCAAAAGGGTTTTCGTTGGTTCACCTGACCCGAATCCACTGGTTGCCGGAAAGGGTATCCGTATTCTCCGCAACAGCGGCATCACCGTCATCGAAAATGTTCTGCGTAAGGAATGCGACAGGATCAACGACATCTTCTTCCATTACATCACTACTCACCGTCCCTTCGTGACTATGAAGTACGCAATGACTATGGACGGCAAGATCGCCTGTCACACAGGAGAATCAAAATGGATAACCTCTGCTGCTGCCCGTCAGCACGTTCAGAGGGAGAGACTGCGTCACACTGCAATAATGACAGGAATAGGCACTGTTCTTGCAGATGACCCTATGCTGACCTGCCGGCTGAAAAACGGCAGAGATCCGGTTCGCATCATCTGCGACTCTGACCTGAGGATACCGCTTCAAAGCAATATTGTCCGCACAGCAAGGACAGTTCAGACTATCATAGCATCAGCCGAGGACTCCGACAAAGATAAGGCAACTGTTCTGGAAGTGCTGGGCTGCATCGTTCTGCGGCTGCCCCGTGTGGACGGTCACATCGACCTTAATGAGCTGATGAGGGTGCTTGCAAAGAAATACACTATCGACAGCATTCTCCTGGAAGGCGGTGCGGAGCTGAACTGGTCTGCGCTGAACAGCGGTATAGTGTCGAAAGTGCTTGCTTACGTTGCACCGAAAATGTTCGGCGGAGCAGATGCTAAGTCACCTGTGGGCGGACTGGGAGTTGACACGCCTGACAGCGCATTCATGCTCACTGATACAAGGGTCAGCAGGATAGGTGAGGATTTTATCATTGAAAGCAAGGTGAAAAAGAAGTGTTTACTGGGATAATCGAGGAAGTGGGCACAGTCGAAACTGTCCGCCGTTCGGGAACAACTTCCTTTATACGGATAAACGCTGAAAAGGTTCTTGAAAGCACAAACCTGGGCGACAGCATAGCTGTGAACGGCGTGTGCCTGACGGTTACAGATTCCGGGCAGAACTGGTTTCAGGCGGACGTTATGAACGAGACGCTCAGCCGTAGCAGTCTGGGAAGCCTGCGCTCCGGCAGCAGCGTGAACCTGGAAAGGGCAATGGCTGCAAACGGGCGCTTCGGCGGACATATCGTTTCCGGTCACATTGACGGAACTGGTCTCATCACCGCTATCGAAAATGACGGCATCGCTGTGTGGTACACTATTTCCGCCGATGAGCCGATAATGCGCTACATCGTGGAAAAAGGCTCGGTGGCGATCGACGGCATCAGCCTGACCGTTGCAAAGGTCGCCGACGGCAGCTTCAGTGTGTCCATAATCCCACATACCGCCAGCCAGACTATCCTTTCACAGAAAAAGTGCGGCGACGCTGTAAACCTGGAAAATGACATTATCGCAAAGTATGTGGAGAAGCTGATGAAGCCACAGACCACCCAGACTTCCGGAGGCGTGACTATGGATGCGCTTA
The DNA here is from genome assembly GCA_946612185.1 of uncultured Ruminococcus sp. GTDB lineage: Bacteria > Bacillota > Clostridia > Oscillospirales > Ruminococcaceae > Ruminococcus. The sequence continues at coordinate 78 of CAMOEP010000402.1, read as the reverse complement.
TGCGGAACGGATTCATCTGATTATATGTTAAGGAGATAACAATGTTTGAGTACAATACTATTGAGGAGGCTCTCGAAG
>CAMOEP010000401.1 GCA_946612185.1 uncultured Ruminococcus sp. | reverse complement strand
GTGGACAGAAGCTGACTTAAGCAGCTACCAGTGCACTATTTCTAGTTACTGTAATGTTATTTCTTGCGTTTATATTTAAACGTGGCGCAGTTTAAGGAGATTACACCGCAGCTCCGCTCGCTTATCACACTTCAAAACCCCCGTCGAAACCTTTACGCCCCCGTATAGGGGAAGAAAGGGTGAACGCGCAAGAAGTGAAATAACTTTATAATAATTATACACTAAAAGTCCGGATGTGTCAATAGAAAAAGGTGAGGGGAATGTGTTGACAAGTGGAGAAAAAAGTGATATAATACCTTTTTCAAAGAAAAAGGAGGTTTTTGAAATGAAAGATCTTATCAGGCTGACTGACATGACGAAAGAGGAATTTTACGAAGTTTTCAGGCTTGCTGATGAAATTTCAGCAGGAGGCTTCGGAGGGATAATGAAGGGAAAGACGGCGGTAATGTTTTTCCCGGAGTCAAGTATCCGGACGAGAGTGAGTTTTGAGAAGGGGATATATCTTCTTGGCGGACAGACGATCCTTTTTCCTCCGGAAACACTTGATAAAAGGGAGGATATCCGTGATGTCTGCGGATATCTGAACAACTGGGCGGATATAGTCATAGTAAGGCATAAGGATATGGGACTCCTTGAAAAAATGGCGGAATATCTGGAAGTTCCCCTGATAAATGCCATGACGGATGCTGATCATCCCTGTGAGATACTTACAGATCTGTATTCGCTGTCAAAGCTGAGGAAGGATATTACCGTGGATAAATACCTCTTTGTCGGACAATGCGGAAATATCGGTCTGACTTGGAAGGAAGCCTCAGAAGTACTGGGATTCAGTCTGGCGCAATGCTGTGGTAAGGGATATGAGATACCCGGCCTGCCTGTAAGCTATGATATAATGGAAGCTGCAAAGGGGAAGGATATCATCTGCACAGATGCTCTTTCGGCATCGGCACTTGAAGCTTTCCGGTCCTGTCAGGTTACAGCGGAGGTCATGTCGCTTGCAAATGAGGGAGCGCTGCTTGATCCTTGTCCGCCTTTTTATCGTGGAGAAGAGGTATCAGCGGACGCAATTGATTCGGAGCATTTCGTCGGATATGGATTCAAAAAGAGCCTGCTGGAGGTTCAGCAGGCAGTGATAGTAAAATTACTTTCCGGTGAAAATCATATATAACAGAAAAGCCATACCTGAGCAAATTGATGCGAAGGTATGGCTTAAAATTATTCGATCACAATACCCCAACCGGAGCTGATCTTGCGGTATAACCGCATTTTCTCCTTCTTTTTCTGTCCTCTGAATACTGTGAATACAGCAAGAGCAACAAGGAGAGTGAGGACAGTACCGATAATGATACCGACAACGCCCTTGATAACAACGAGTGCAAGTACCCAGATAAGGATCGCAGCGATAAGTATTATAGGAAGACAGAATGAAGTAAATGTTCTGTTCTTGACCTTTATATAGTGCTGTATATCCTTAATGCTGAAGCTCTCGTAGTTACGAGCAATAAAGTTATCAGGCTGAGCCCACTTACAGAATTCTGCAAGGCTCTGGAACTTAGCTGTATAGTCCTGATAATCATGGAATTTCTCATTGAAGCGAGCTACACGGTAGCTTACAACAACAGAATTTGATGAGTTTTCGGCATCCATCACATGGATGATAGTACCTGCCTCTGCCTGACCCTTCATAGAACGGGTCACGAGAAATTTTCTATCTATCGCTTCATCGATATTGAGCAAATAAGTCATAACTATCCCTTCCTCGACAAGTAAAATTAAACAGTGCCTTTTAATCATATGTCATACAAGTCAAACTGCATTATAGTTTCATCATACATATTATATCACACCCTCACAAAAAAAGCAAGTGGTAAACCAGATTTCTGTGATGAGGAGCATAAATTCGCTATAATTATACATTTCACCGCCATACGGACATGAGTATTTGACTAAAATGCCTATCTCGCAGTGAAAAGATCGATAGAATATGTGCTCTCCGACGTAATATCGGAGAGGCACAGAAGATCCTTTAGGATCGTATACTTACTTCTTGAGATTGAGGTTAGCCTTAGCAACCTTTTTCCTGTCCTTAGCCTGCTTGAGCATATCCTCCTTAGACATACTCTCACCGGTTTCGCCGGCAGCATCGTCATCATCGAGGAAGTTGCTGAGTCTCTTCTTGAAAGCGCTGCCGCTTGATTTTGAAGAGAGCATCAGGCTGCTCTGCTGCTGCTGGTAAGCGCTTCTTACAGGAGCTGCGCCGCCGTGAACAGAATGGCCTGTATAGGCCTGATTATATGGAGCAGCATTCATGTTCTGCTGATACATGGAGCCATTTGCGCCGCCAGCCATATAAGGACCGGGCTGCGGGAAGCCCTGCTGCTGAGGATAGCCCTGCTGAGGATAACCCTGCTGCGGGAAGCCCTGCTGAGGATAGCCCTGCTGAGGATAGCCAGGCTGCTGAGGGAAGCCCTGCTGCTGGGGATAGCCCTGCTGCTGAGGATAACCCTGCTGCTGAGGGAAGCCCTGCTGCTGGGGATAACCCTGCTGCTGAGGATAGCCCTGCTGCTGGGGGAAGCCCTGCTGCTGAGGATAGCCCTGCTGTGCGTATACATTGGGGAATCCGCTTGCGCCCATCTGCTGAG
>CAMOEP010000400.1 GCA_946612185.1 uncultured Ruminococcus sp. | reverse complement strand
AGAACTGCTGCGAAAGCTGCACCGGCAGAGCTTACGAACTTTCCAAGTAATTTTTCATAGCCCGTCTGCATATCCTTTTGTATGAAAGGATGTGTATGTATATGAAACTTAATTATACTCACAAAAGCCCCGGCATGATGTGGCTGCTGCTCCTGCCTGTTATCGCAGGTATAGTCAGCGGCTCTGTCTGGGCTTCTTCCGGCGGAGCATCGACAGCTTCGCCACTCATTCACCAGTACTTCGCACCGCAGCTTTGCGGCAACACTCTCCTTGAAGTGTTCCGCAATACCCTCGTTACTACCTCGGTATTCGCAGCTGCGGCGTTTTTTGCCGGTTTGTCCGTATTCGGTCAGCCTGTAGGCGCACTCATGCTCATATACCGTGGATTCGGCATCGGCGCTTCGGCGGCGGCTCTGTACATAGCGTCCGGTTTTCATGGGATACCTGCGGCGCTTCTGCTGCTTCTCCCGAAAGCTTTAGCGGCGGCTGTGACAGGTATACTCTCAGTCCGGGAATGTATGCGATTTTCCGGGCGGATCGCTGAATTCTCCTGCGGTTCGGACGAGCCTGTGCGTGATACAGTTGCCCTGAAACTATACTGCAACAGATTCCTTGTACTGGTGACATTCGCAATAATAATCGCTGCGGCAGACACGCTCCTGAACTACCTTTTCGCGGGTCTGCTGTGATTTTATGGAGGTATCATATTTGGGTCTGTTTTTTAACGATTACGAAAGCGCCGGTCCGGGTATATCTAAAAATGCCCCTAAGAAAAAGGGATTAGCGCTGTTCTTCGACATATTCTTCCGGAAATTCTGGCAGCTTATCGGTCTGAACCTGCTTTTCTCCCTGACCTGCCTGCCACTTTTCGGAGCAATAGCGGCTATCAGCTTCATGACAAACTACGATATGCTGCTGATAGTCCTGGGAGTACTCCTGCTGGTGTTCATGGTGCTTATCGGGCCTGCGACCGCCGGAATGACCAAAGTACTCCGCAATTTCATTCTTGGTAAGCACACATACATTATCCGTGACTTTTTCCGTGCTTTCCGCCTGAACTTCAAGAAGTCGCTGTTCGTGGGTGTGATCGACGTTATCGTAGCCGCCTCAGTCATCGCTTCTTATAACGTGTACCCCGGAATGGTGGTAATTTACCAGGACAAGATGTCGTTCTCGCAGATATTCTATGTGCCGATGATAATTACATTCAGCCTTGCAATAGTGGTCGCTATGATGAACTTCTATATCTACCCAATGATAATCGCAACTGACCTGACCATGAAAAAGCTGCTGAAAAACTCCTTTGCACTGGCTTTCGTAGGAATGAAAAACAACATCGTTCCGTTCATCACTGAGGTTTTCGCATTTATCGGAATGTTCCTGCTGTTTTTGTTCAATCCGCCGGTCTGCGTCACTCTCCTGCCGTTTATACCGGCTTCTATCGTGTGGTTTATCGTGTGCTTCAATAGCTATCCGGTGATACAGAAATTCGTGATAAATCCTTACTACGACGACCTTGGCGAGATAAACCCGGAGGAACTTCCTCCCGGCGAGGATATCCCCGGAGAAGCACCGGTATTCGAGGATATGGGCGGCAAGGAAAAGCCTATCGAAAAGCGCAAAAAGTCCAAAGGCAAGCGCATTTCCTGAGTCCCCTCTATTTTGGGAAACTCTTTTGAAAAATGGGTTGTCCAAAAGTCATTCCTAAAAATTCTAAATTAAAAATTTACCCCTGATATGGCGTATCACATCTACCGATCACGGCAAGTGATATTCCACCATATCAGGGGTATTTTTTTAGATAAAAGTCTTTTGGTTAAATCACAGTAATATCCCCGTCAGCATAGGAACTCAGGCAATGCCTGCGTCGATCTGCTGGATAATAAATGCGTCCTTAGCGTCAACTACGCCGTCCTCGTTGCAGTCGGCGTTAGCGAAGCCTTCCTCCTTGAGGGGGTACTTGGTCTTGTTGGAAGCATACTGGAGAGTAAGCACGATATCTGATACAGAGATAGTCTCGTTGCAGTCAGCATCACCTCTGAGCTTAGCCTTATTGGCTGAATCAGCCTTAGTAGTTGCAGCGGTGGTAGTAGTTGTAGTAACATTCTCCTGCTTCTCAGCAGCCGCAGTAGTTGTGGGAACTGAACCGTCCGGCTCTGTACCGCCTACGAGAACGCCGTCATCGTAGATACAGATATTCTCTACTCTTGCCTCGTTGCCGTTGCCGAAGAATGCATCGTCAACATCGAATATAGGAAGTTCCTGATAACTCCAGTCGTTCTTAGGATCCCATGTGTCACCGTAGTAGAAGCCTAAAAGGAACTGATACTTCTTACCGGAGTTAGCAACAACGAAGTCACCGAAGCTTACCTCAACGTAGTAGGTATTTGCCTTCTTGTCGTACTTGATAGGCTGAGAAACCTCACCATTAGCGCCCTCAACCTCTGCGGAAGCCTGGTCATAAAGTTCGCTTGCCTTAACGTTATCAACATTTGAGATCTCGGAAGTATCAAAGTAGTAGCGTACAGTGATCTTGTCAGAAGGCTTTGTAGCACCTGTCATTACCTTGAATGAAACCTTGGTAACGCCAGCACCGTCGGCGTGGAGATCGTCGATACCGCAAGCCTCTCCCCAGTAACCGCCGCC
>CAMOEP010000399.1 GCA_946612185.1 uncultured Ruminococcus sp. | reverse complement strand
AGAACAACGTAGATAGAGTCAGTAACCTCAACGCCTACCTTAGCAAGAGGAGAACCGATAGGGCCCATAGAATAAGGGATAACGTACATTGTTCTGCCGTCCATAACGCCGTCATAGAGCTTGGAGAGCTTAGCGTACATTTCCTTGGGGTCGCACCAGTTGTTAGTCGGGCCAGCATCTTCCTTGCTTCTTGTGCAGATGAAAGTTCTGTCCTCAACACGAGCAACGTCGTTGGGGTTAGTTCTGTGATAGAGACAGCCGGGGAGCTTCTCCTGGTTCAGCTCGATCATTTCGCCTGTAGCGATAGCTTCCTTACGGAGAGCGTCAAGCTGCTCCTTGGAGCCGTCGATCCATACAACGTTTGAAGGCTTACAGAGGGCGATCATCTCGTCTACCCACTTGTTAACATTAGGGTTCTTTGTCAGTGACATTGTATTATACCTCCTAAAAAATAATCATTTCAAAGCGCACCGCATAACCACGGTACATCGGCAACAAGTGCCTATATATATTATATACAATTTCTTCCGCTCTGTCAATAGCAGTTCTATATTTTTATTACTATATTGTTATAATCTTGTCATAGTTAAATTTAGTTAGTGTTTCAAAACATTGTTGTAACAATCTGCACAAAGGATTCAACAGCAGGTTGTTAAAAAGGTAGAAAATCACTTACAAATGTAAGTTTTGGCAGAAAATCGCTTGAATTCTGGTCAAAATGTGATATAATAAAATATAGATTAAGACATCTGAATTTATTTGAAGGAGGTTCGTGCTATAGGGAGTATTGGTATGGAGATCTCAAAATTAGCGGCTGTACTCACTGCCGGGATAACGGCTGTGGCGCTTGCATCTGCTAAAGCATGGACAGCTTTCAATGTAAAGGCGGAGGATAAGTCGTCGGTTCATGAATTGGGCGATGTTGACCGCAATGGTTCGGTTACTTCTGCTGATGCTTCATTGATACTAAAGGCTTATGCAGACATATCCACCGGAAATGCGCCTTCCCTTGATGATGAGCAGCTTTTCCTTGCGAATGTTAACAGTGACGGTGCTATAAGTTCAACTGACGCATCTCTTGTGCTAAAATACTATTCAGCGCTGTCAGGCAGTTACAAAGGCTCGGTAGAAGAATTTCTGCAAGAGGAAGCAAAAACGACCGTACCTGCGCAGACAACAACTACTACCGCTGTTACTGCACCGCCAGTTACAACGACCACCGCCGCAGCAGTTCCGCTGAATATCGGTGAATGGACGCTGAATGACATAAATACCAGTGCAGAAGCATTTGAAGCTTATGCAGACCAGCTAAGGGTTGACCTATTCGGTGCTGAGTATATTAGGTTTGGTTATTTAGATAGACACGATGAAGAACAATGGTTAGTTGCACATTGTAACACTATTCTTGCTCTTTTAAATTTAGACAATATCTCCCCCGATGTTCTCAAAGAGGTTTTTGCCGATTATACAGAAAATGATTTATACTATGAATCAACGTTTATATGCAAAATTCTGGAGTTAGAGCATGAATTTGGCACATCTGTAGATTTTCGCCAATATATTTTAGATGAAGATCTGGCATACTGCATAAGTGAATTTATGCGCATGGGCAGAGACAAAATATATAATGGCAGTACAGAAATTACCGATGTAGCATCAAATTATTTCTATGATATAGACACAAAGTATGGCACTTATTCATCTTCAAAGGCAATCAAAAATATTCTTTTTGCAGGAATAGATTCAAATGCGGCTACAATTACTGGCATAGAAGGAATTGTTGATTATTCTACGTCTTTAGATGAATTAAAAATCGCCTATGAAACCGAAGACACCGAACCATACAAATTAATGGACATATTATTCGGCAAAGTTTATACTTAAAATACTAATTGTGAAGGGAGACGGATTCCGTTGAAGAAAAAGATCATTACTATCGAGCGGCAGTACGGCAGCGGCGGCAGCGTTATCGGCAAGCTGGCTGCGGAGAAACTCGGCATCAATTGCTATAACAGACAAATACTCGAAATGACCGCTGAAAAGTGCGGCATTTCAGCCGACTACCTTGAATCGGCTGAGGAAAGTGTACCCACAAGTTTCCTGTACTCCCTGCTTCTGTCGGCTAATCCTGCAAGGACTATGGAGGATAACCTCCCCCTTTCTGATAAGGTATTCCTCATGGAGAGCCGTATCATTACCGAGATCGCTGAGTCTGAACCAAGTTTCGTTCTGGTAGGCAGATGCGGAAGCTATATCCTTGAGGAAAAGGGCTGTTTCAGCGTATACATCTACGCTCCCCAGGAGGCAAGGCGTGAACGTGCTGTAAAGGAGTACGGTATACCTGAGAATAAGGCTGACAATATCATGAAAAAGGCTGACAAGCGCCGTGAGACTTTCTACAACGTCAATACCGGAAGAAGCTGGCAGGATAAGGACAGCTACTCCCTGTGCCTGAACAGCGCTGAACTGGGCGACGAACTGTGCGCCGAGATCATTGTCAAGGCTTTCCAGGAGTATAACGCAAGATTCAAAGATTGACCTACAGGTACATTGAGTACCTGAAAAGCCGCCGTGTGCGGAGGTTTTTCAGATACTCAATGAAAATATATCTCTCTTCCGGAGCGTCCCTGAATAACATTCAGGGACGTTTCGTTTTA
>CAMOEP010000398.1 GCA_946612185.1 uncultured Ruminococcus sp. | reverse complement strand
AAATGCAAGGAATATGGAGGCTGTCTGGAACGTTTACACCTATGACCTGGATATGATAACCCCCAGCGAGTCCGTTGAGGCGTATCTCCGTGACGGCAAGAAGTACAAGACCAATATCTACATCTCCGGTACTGGTCTGGAGGGTATGCAGGACGACTGGGCGTATATGTCCTGGGACAGCGGCGGTTTCGCTTATATGTTCTGCTGCGTGGACTCCATGAGAGTTGACCCGCCGTCGTGGGTTCTCCCCCATGAGTACGGTCACGTCGTTACCGCACATCAGGGCGGCTGGAACTCCAATAAGTACTCCTACGCCTGGTGGGAAACTATCGCTAACTGGTATCGTGAACAGTACCTCTACAGCGACTACTCCACCGACGAGGAAGGTCATGGCACTAACTTCTTCGTGACATATATCCGCAACCTCTGCTTTACTGCACCTCTCGGCAGAGACTACTACGACGCCTGGCCGATACTCCAGTACCTCACCGAAAACCCCGATAACCTTGAAGGATACGGCAAGGACTTCGTGAAGAAAATGCTGACAGAGGGTCAGCGTGATGAGTACCCCTATAATCAGATAGACCGTCTTGCCGGCGCTGACCTGAAAGAGACTTTAGGCAGATTCGCTGCACATATGGCAGGTCTGGACTTCGCCCACGGCGACGCTTACCGTGCAAGACTTGAGGAACTGAACAATGACGAGAACTGGACATGGCAGCAGGTATATACCATGCTCGAACCCGTTGCCGGTACTGACGGAACTTTCGCCGTTCCTGCCGAGAGAGCGCCTCAGTTCGCCGGAATGAATATAGTCCCCCTGAATAACGCCGGCGGCGATATCACCGTTACCCTCACCGGCAAGGCGCAGGGCGACGATAACTGGCGTGGCTGCATCGTTCAGCAGGACGCTTCCGGTAAATGCACCTACTCCGAGCTTTTCACAAGCGGTCAGACTATCACTGTACCCGCTGCACCCGGCGCTGTAAAGACCTACCTTTCCGTTATCGCTACCCCCGACCTGGACAGCGTTACAAAGACCGGTCTGCCCGGTATTATGGAGGATTCCTCCGAGTTCGCAGAGAGTAAAATTCCTTTCTCCGCCAAGACCCGCTACCCCTATACCGTCACACTCAGCAGCAACATAAGCATCATGGAGCGTGAGGTCAAGACCGGCAATAACTGGTGGGAAAGCTACCACCAGCACTCAAACGGCGGCGGTCTTGTGTCCGATAACGCTAAGGTTGACGCAAGCGTTTACGTTGCACCTGATGCCAAGGTTCTGGGTAATGCTACAGTTACAGGAAATGTTCAGGTGCTTGACCATGCGGTTATTGAGGGAAACGCAACTGTCTCCGATAATGCTGTGGTTTCCGGCTATGCTATCGTTGCCGGAAATGCTAATGTCAGCGGAAATGCACTTGTGGGCGACTGCGGTATAGTTACCGACAGGGCGACAGTTTCCGGCAACGGCAAGGTCATCGAGAACGCCTGCCTGCGTGACTCCTCCTCCGTCAAGGACTACGGCATCGCAAAGGGTAACGCATTTATCTACGTCAGCGGAACTATCTCCGGCGAGGGCGCTGCTGACGGTGACTACTACGACGACGGCAGCAAGGATATCTCCAAGGGCGTGGCTTACGGCTGGGAGTCCTCAAAGGCTTATGCTGCGGCACTTCCCGATACCGATGCTCTTATCTACGCCTACGACTTCTCCGAGGACAGCTCTTTTACCGCTAAAGACCGCTACAGTTCCACATATGCCACAAACTTCGGCGCTCAGTGGGAAGCTGAGAGAACTTCCGCAAACGGCGTTCTCACTTTCGACGGCGGCGACTTCCTTGAACTGGATAAGTCAGTGATGTATGCGGATAATTTTGAGTTCCAGACCGCCGTACTCAACCGTGACAATAACGGCGGCACTCTCCTCTACCTGGGCGACGATGCAAACTTCATCAGCCTCCGCCTTGAAAACGGCGCTGTAGTGTACCAGTGCGGCGAGAACATTATTTCCACCGGCGAGGGCGCAGTTAAACCCGGCGAATGGGCAAAGATAGGCGTTCAGGTCACTGACGGTCAGGCTTCCATAAGCGTGAACGGAATTACTGTCGTACAGGCGCAGACCGCTGGTATACCGGCTGATATCGTAAAGCAACTCAATGATTCCAGCAGCGATGCCGCTTACCGCCTGGGTGCTGATAATAACGCTGAAAATGGCTTCACCGGCTCTATGGACTTCGCACGCTTCTACTTCGGTGACGTGGCTGAACCTGCCGAGACTTACTCCGGTACTGAGGAGATTGTCCCCGTTACCACAACTTCTGAAATTACAACCACTACCGAAACTACCACTACCACCACTGCGGAGGTTTCCGCAAGGGTATGGGGCGACGCTGACGATAACGGCGTTATCAGCATTTCTGATATCGTGCTGGTTCTCCAGTACTCCGCCAATAAGGATAAGTACCCCCTCGACGAAAAACCCCTTGCCAACTGCGACGTTAACGCCGACAGCGTCGTAGACGCTAAGGACGCATTCATAATCCAGATGCTCGACGCAAATATCCTCTCCCAGGAGAATATGCCCTACACCGAGTAATCTGCCTGGCGGGGGGCTGCTTTTCCGGCTATCCCTTGGGGGAAACCCTTTTGAAAAAGGGTTATCCCCCAAACCCCCTTCCTAAAACTT
>CAMOEP010000397.1 GCA_946612185.1 uncultured Ruminococcus sp. | reverse complement strand
TCCTGAACCCCTTTTTTCCCCACCTTTGCCGATTTTTACCGGCAAGTTTTCCGGAGAACTCTGTACCAAGCAAAATATGGTTGAGCGACGTACAAAGCACTGTTTCTAAAAAAGTGAGCGAGCGTAAGCAAGCGACAACGTGAGGGGCGGTCAAGCTGGCTCAACCGAATTTGCAATGGTACATAGTTCTATTCAGGTAAAACTGTAAACTTGCTGTTATGCAGTTTTCCGGAGAACTCTGTACCAAGCAAAATATGGTTGAGCGACGTACAAAGCACTGTTTCTAAAAAAGTGAGCGAGCGCAAGCAAGCGCCAACGTGAGGGGCGGTCAAGCTGGCTCAGCTTGAGCTTGATTTTGAAGGGAATATGTGTTATAATTCCAATAGACAAAGTTACAGGAGGATTGATATAATGCAGAAAAAATCACGGAATACCGGCGAGAAATACCTTGCGGCGTTCCTATTGGGATTCTGCGTGATGCTTGTGACGGTGATTCCCGTCATGATATGCGAAAATGGTTACTTCATCTATTATGGCGACTTCAATTCCCAGCAGATTCCCTTCTATAACCTGGCAAATGACGCTGTGCGAAACGGCGGATTCGGCTGGAACTGGTACACCGACTTAGGTTCTGACCTCATCACGTCCTACTCATTCTACCTGATCGGCAGCCCCTTTTTCTGGCTTACGGTACTGCTTCCCCGTTTCCTTGTGACGTTCTCGATGCCGGTGGTACTATCCCTGAAACACGGCATCGCCGCCCTGACTGCGTACATATATATCCGCAAATTCGTCCGAAGCAAGGAGCTTTCACTGGTGGGCGCAATGCTCTACACCTTCTCAGGATTCCAGATATTCAACCTTTTCTTCAACCACTTCCAGGACGTTACTGCGGTATTCCCTCTTATGCTTATTGCTATGGAGGAGCATATCAACTGCCGGAAACGTGGATTCTTCGCCCTTACCGTGACGCTGTCCGCTTTCATAAACTACTACTTCTTCGCCGGTGAAGCGGTGTTCCTGGTGATATACTTCCTGTTCCGCCTGCCTGCCCCGGACTTTCACTCCACCTGGAAAAAGTTCTTCTCACTGTGCTTTGAAGCGATCGTAGGTACGGCGCTGTCTATGGTTATACTCCTGCCCTCGGCAATGCTGATAATCGGCAACGAGCGAGTCTCTCAGCACCTTTTTGGTACGGATATAGTCATCTACTTCGACAACACACTTATTCCACGTCTGATACAGACCTTCTTCATGCCCATTGATATTCCGGCACGTCCGAACCTTTTCCAGTCGGACTATGAGAAATGGGCATCTATCGGCGGATACTTCCCCCTGTTCTCAACGCTGGGCATTATCACATTCCTGCGCACACGGAAAAGCCACTGGGCTTCACGGCTTACAATAACTTTGGCTGTATTTGCGCTTATCCCCATTCTCAACAGCCTCTTTCAGGCGGCAAACAGCTACTACTACGCCCGCTGGTTCTTCATGCCCCTGCTTATCCTCGCCATGATGACCGCCCAGACCCTTGATACTGAGGGGGCAGACTTTAAGGCGGCGTTCATGGTGAATATCCTGATGCTTGCCGGATTTACGGTAGTTGCCGTATACCCTGACATTGGAAGCGACGGGAAACTGAAATGGCTTGGCACTCCCCGTGACCCGATATACTTCTTCGTAACCCTTGCAATTGCCGCTGTATTCCTCTTTGGCGCACACCTTTTGCTCCGCCGGAAAGCTGCCGGAAAGCCATTCCAGGAATGTGCGGTCTGGTGTACCGCCTTTGCGTCAGTGATGTGCATATTCGCTGTCACTCTTTACGGTGCTGTAACTCCGGCTGACGCTAAGAAGTACATAAACATAAACATTAACGGCAATGACGAACTTGCAGAGGAAGTGTCCGGGGACAACTTCTTCCGCATCGACTCCACCACCAATATCGAAAATGCGGCAATGATATGGCAAATTCCCTCAATGCGTGCTTTCCAAAGCGTTGTCGAGCCGTCGATAATGGAGTTCTACAAGGCAGTAGGCGTTCAGCGTGACGTTGCGTCAAGGGCGGACGTAAGCCATTATACCCTAAGAGGACTGCTTTCAGTCAAATATTTTTACCGTGAGATAAATAAGGGCTACTCCTATGCGGAAATAACCGCTGATGACTACAGTGCGCCGGAAAGTTCGGCTTCATATTCATCAAACGGCAGCGAACCAGATCCCGCAAAGGTGGATATAACCAAGTATATGCCCGGATTCAGGCTTTTGAAAGTCACTGACAAGTATGAGATATACGAAAATACACTGTATGTGCCTATGGGCATGGGTTTTGACTGCTACATGACGGAAAGTCAGGCGGAGGAACTTTCAAAGGGACTGCGTGAGAAGTCGCTGATGAAAGCCCTTGTGCTTACGGACGAACAGGCGGAGCGCTTTTCCGGGATACTCACTCCCCTGCCCAAGGAGTACAGTTCAAGCGTATCAAAGACCGCCTATGAGCGATTCTGCCGGGAGAAGCAGGAAAACTGTGCATCGTCGTTCAGCTATGACTCACACGGTTTTCAGGCGGAGTTCGACAGCAAAAAGGAACAGCTTGTATTTTTCAGCGTTCCCTACAGTACCGGCTGGAGTGCCGAAGTAAACGGCGAACCGGTAGACGTTGAAAAGGTAAGCTACGGCTTCATGGCTGTACCGGTACGCGAG
>CAMOEP010000396.1 GCA_946612185.1 uncultured Ruminococcus sp. | reverse complement strand
TCCGCAAAGGAACTGGAATCCCAGATGATCGCCGCACAGCAGGAGGCTAAAAGCTTCTTCGGTGATGATACCGTATATATCGAGAAATTCCTTATAAATCCACACCATGTTGAGATACAGATAATCGCTGACAAGCAGGGCAATACCGTATACCTTGGCGAGCGTGACTGCTCAATGCAGCGCCGAAACCAGAAGGTTCTTGAGGAATGCCCCAGCCCTATCGTTGACGATGAACTGCGAAAGAAAATGGGAAATGCGGCTGTTACCGCAGCCAGACAGTGCGGCTACTACAACGCCGGTACTATCGAATTCCTGGTAGACAATAACCACGACTTCTACTTCATGGAGATGAATACCCGTATCCAGGTGGAACACCCCATAACCGAGGAAGTCACCGGCTTTGACCTGGTAAAGGCGCAGATAGAGGTCGCCGCAGGTCTGCCTCTGAAAGTTACCCAGGAGGATATCAAGCTGAGAGGTCATGCTATCGAGTGCCGTATCAATGCGGAGAACCCGGAGCTGAACTTCCGCCCCTCACCGGGTACTATCACTGCTCTCTACGTTCCGGGAGGCCCTGGGATCCGCATAGACGGCGCAGTATACCAGGGATATACCATTACTCCTTACTACGATTCCATGATAAGCAAGCTTATCGCTCATGGCTCTACCCGTGAGGACGCTATAAAGAAGATGCGCTGGGCGCTGGCTGAGTTCATAGTCGAGGGCGTTGATACAAATATCGACTTCCACCTCGACCTTATCAAGCGTCCGGAATTCATAAGCGGAAACTACGATATCGGCTTCCTTAACCGCTATATGGAACAGAAAAAGAATAAGTAGGGGGTAGAGTATGGGACTTGATAATTTTTTTGACGTGGTAAAAAAGCGTCTCAGCGGCGGCGCTGAGGACGATACCGCAGTATATGTGAAATGCCCCAGATGCCAGTATCAGATAGTTCAGGAGCGATTTGAGGAGCTTCACAGAGTATGCCCTCACTGTAATTACCACGGCAGACTCTCATGCACCGAGAGACTTGCCATAACTGTCGATAAGGAAAGCTTCCGTGAGTTCGACAGCAATATGATAAGCTGCGACCCGATACAGTTCCCGGAGTATACCGAAAAGCAGGAGGAACTGCGCCGGGAGACTGGTCTGAAGGACGCAGTAGTAACAGGCGTTGCCCAGATAAGGGGCATATCAGCCGTTGTGGGCGTTATGGATTCAAGGTATATGATGGCTTCAATGGGAAGCGTCGTAGGCGAGAAGATAACCCGTGCTTTCGAGTATGCAACAGAACACGGTCTGCCTGTGATACTCTTTACCGCTTCCGGCGGCGCAAGAATGCAGGAGGGCATAGTTTCCCTTATGCAGATGGCTAAGACCTCCGGCGCTGTAAAGTATCACAGCGATAACGGCGGACTTTACATAACAGTCCTCACCGACCCCACCACAGGAGGCGTTACAGCAAGCTTTGCGTCACTGGGCGATGTTATAATCGCTGAGCCAAAGGTACTTATCGGCTTTGCGGGAAGGCGTGTTATTGAGAGTACTATCCGCCAGAGACTTCCCGGCGACTTCCAGCTTGCTGAGTTCATGCAGGAGCATGGCTTTGTGGATATGATAGTTGAACGTAAGAAGATGCGCAGCACCCTTGCTCATCTGCTCAAATTACACGGCTATGCGCCGAAGGAGGGCTGAATATGGACGAAAAGAAAACCGCCTGGGAACGTCTCCAGCTTGTCCACACAAAGGGCAGACCTACCGTCAGGGAACTGATACCGCTTATATTCACCGACTTCTATGAGATGCATGGCGACAGGCTTTGCGGCGACGATAAGGCTATAGTCGGCGGCGTGGCAATGCTGGACGGCACACCTGTTACCGTTATCGGACAGGTAAAGGGCAGAGATATCAACGAGAATAAGCAGTGCAACTTCGCAATGCCCCACCCAGAGGGCTACAGAAAAGCGCTCAGGCTGGCACGTCAGGCAGAGAAGTTCCACAGACCTATTATATGCTTCATAGACACCCCCGGCGCATTCTGCGGCATCGCAGCCGAGGAGCGTGGTCAGGGCGAGGCGATAGCAAAGAACATCGCTGAATTCATGACCCTGCGCACACCGATACTCTCAATAGTACTTGGTGAAGGCGGCAGCGGCGGCGCTCTGGCGCTTGGAGTATGCGACGAACTGGCTATGCTGGAGAATGCGGAATACTCCGTCGTATCCCCCAGAGGTTTTGCAAGTATCCTCTGGAAAGACGCTTCCCGTGAGGAAGAAGCCTGCAATATCATGAAGATAACTGCGGAGGATATGGTGCGTCTGGGAGTGGCAGAAACCGTTATAGAAGAACCTCTTGGAGGGGCACATAACGATTTAGACAAAATTTCGGAAAATATTAAGGAATATTTGTCACTCAAAATTGAAGAAAAATTGCAAAAAGATATTGACGTTTTGCTTAAAGAACGTTATACTAAATTTAGAAAAATCGGAGACTTCATTGAGTGACCGGTTTTTGATGACCCGCTTAGTCGGGTGACCATATCAACAGGAGGATAAAACAATGATTTTAGAGAAACTGAAAGAGATCATCGCAGAGCAGCTTGGTGTAGAGGAAGATGTTGTAACACCTGAGGCTAACATTCAGGACGATCTGGGTGCAGATTCTCTCGACCTGGTAGATCTTATCCAGACTATCGA
>CAMOEP010000395.1 GCA_946612185.1 uncultured Ruminococcus sp. | reverse complement strand
CGGCAATGATGATACTTACTCTTATTCTGGTAAGGTTATTCTCGGCAGTTATGGAAAATAAGATATTCCGACCAATAAGAGAACTGACCGAGACTTCCATGAACTATACCGGTGAACCTGATGAGGAATTGTCCGCAGATGATGCCCATGACGAAATAAGCGGACTCAGCAGCGCTGTCAACAAGATGTTCATGCATATCAACAGCGGTGCGGAAAACCTTTCCCGTGCCATTTTTGATGCGAATCATGACGGTATGACAGGTACTCTCAATAAACGCTGCTACCATAATATTGTGGATAACTTCAGTAACTGCGCTTCGATCTGCGTTATCTACTTCGATGTTAATAACCTGAAGCTGATGAACGATACTTTAGGTCACGAAAGCGGCGACTACGTTATAAAGCGTGCGGCAGAGTATATAAAGTCGCTTATGAGCCCGAAGGACTACTGCTTCCGCATGGGCGGAGATGAATTCCTTATGGTAATGACCGATTGCAGCTACCGTGAAATGGACAGGGTGGTATCAAGGCTGGAGAACGATTCCCCTATGATACTTAATAAAGACTCAGATACAGTCAAGTGCGCCCTGTCATTCGGCTGTTCCTACGGTAAGGGCAGTTTTGACTACAATAGCCTCCTCACAGATGCAGAGGAGAGTATGTACGAGAAAAAGACTGAACTGAAAATGCTCATGAAAATGCCCGACCGCTGATTGGGGTGACTCCTATTGAGTGATAATAAACAAAAGAATATAACCAAAAAACGGCGCAGAATTGGGCTGAGAAAGAGATTTTTCATTGCTGCGGCAATATGGCTTACAGGTTTTGCGATAACTGTTGTGTCAACCTGGTGGTATGCCAGCGTTACAAGGGACGAATACAAAAGGGACAGCGAGCGTACTGCTGTTTTGGCATCTCAGCAGATAATGGAGATAGCTGTCAGCAGCGGCGTATCCATTGCAAGGAATATCTATGCAAATCCCAATATCTATACATTCCTTGACAAGAACTACTCATCTACTGCGGAGTACTATGACGATTACTATGCCATGCTCCAGAATAGTCCCACCGCTATCGCTGAATCCAATGTCGTCAAGCGTTACACGGTCTATACCGCCAATCCCACCATACTTGCCGGCGGAAATATCGCACAGCTAAGTTCCGCTGAAAAGTCAGACTGGCTCAGTGCCTACAAGCAGCTTGGCAGGGCAATGGTGCTTTATTGCAGCCCCTCTGACGGAGAGGTTTCCCTTATACGCAAGCTGGATTTCGTGGATATGTCCCACGGCGAGGCTTACCTGAAAATAGACCTGAACCTGACCCAGCTAAAGTCCTGCATCGACAGTATCGAGTTCGACGGACAGATCTACATAGTCAGCGGTGCGGCTATCGTCTACAGCAGCACTCCCGGAGCTAAAATGGACGATATTGCCATTACCCACGATTACTGCGCCCTGACAAAGAATTACTACACCACAGATGTGGAGTTCTACGCCCATGCCTCTGAAAACTCCCTGCTTAGCGGATTCGTGAAGATAATACCGCTTTTCGCAGGCGGATTTGCCCTGGGCATTATCCTTATCCTGTTCATCTGGGGCAGCATAAGTGCTGTCAGAAGGCGCTGCATAAATGCTGAAAAACTTATGGCAGAGGAGGGGAGCCTTATCTCCCTCCGTGGCAAGAACTATGGAAGCGATGAGATAAGCCGTATCCTGAATATAGGCGTTTCCCTCAGCGAAAGGCTGATACACCGCAATGACGAGGTTCAGCGAAGCAGTGAGTCGCTTATGGAAAAAAGCGGAGATTATAAGGCACTTTTCGGCATCGCCATGCGTATGGACGCTCAGCTCTATGTGCAGGAGAAGTATCCGGCAGCAGAAATAGGCTTCCGTGAGTATAACAGCATTGCTGATGAACTGAAAGTTATAGGCGAGATTGCAAAGCAGAAGGATATTGCCCTGACGATCCCGGAGAATGTGCCGGAAAATGCGAAAGTGCCCGGAATGGCACTTGCCCTTGCTGCTGATGCACTTTGCAGCTACAAGGGGAGCGACAGCATCAGCATCACACTCAGCGACGGTGTGCTTGAAATGGTTTACCATTGCTCGGAGATCTTGTCAAAGTCTACTCTCCTGCGCCTGAACGCTATCTTTGAGGACAGCCGTATCAGCGAGGAATACGACTTCTCCAAGGGAAACAGCTTCAACCCATTCCTGCGGCTGAAATATTGCTGCGGCGACAGCGCTTCAATTACCACAGCTACAGGAGAGGGAACATTTGTAACGATCAAAATTATTCTGACCTAATTACAGGAGTCTGCTATGAAAACCAGAAGAATATTCCCGATAACTATGGCAATTATCCTGGCGGCTGCTATGGCTTCATGCGGCTCTGCCACCAATGATACTACCAACAGTTCAGAAAAAACTTTCAGCGAAACTTCTACCCGTGTGTTCACAGGCTTCTTTAACGCCAGGAAAAAAGATGCCGTTACTGAGGATAATGCGGTAAAAAAGCTGATTGCCGAAAAGATAGGCGCTCAGTGCGACGAAACCTGGCTTGGTGATGCGGAAAATGATGAGCAGATAGTGAACGAGATGCTGCTCTCAGGCAATTACCCCGACTTCATTGCATCAAGTTCCGGTTCATATCAGAAACTCCTTGAAGCTAACGCCCTTGTGCCGATCGACCAGTACTGGGACGAGT
>CAMOEP010000394.1 GCA_946612185.1 uncultured Ruminococcus sp. | reverse complement strand
GGTTCACTTCGATTAGAGTTTGTTCCCTATTGACATTACAAGTAGTACTTCTGACTGTAAATCAGAAATACTATGGCTTAAAACTTCTATATGGGTATTCGTCTTACAGCCGGGGCGGATTTTTTTAAAAAAACTATTGCATTATTTCCAGAATAGTAGTAAAATAATAATTGTTGCAATTTAAAAAAGAAAGAAGTTAAAAGTATGAATGAACAGAACAGAGGTAATCCCCTCGGAAGCGCTCCGGTTTCGGGGCTTATGATGAAATTCGCTATTCCCAGTATTATTGGTATGCTGGTCAGCGCTCTCTACAATATCATCGACCAGCTATTTATAGGCAAGGCGGTTGGTACTCTCGGAAATGCCGCCACTAATATCGCTTTCCCATTCTCAACGGCGTGTATGGCTGTCGCACTCCTACTCGGAATCGGCGGCGCTTCATGCTTCAACCTGACTATGGGTATGGGAGATAAAAAACGTGCAGGATTCTTCGCCGGCAACTCCATTACAATGCTCACACTCTGCGGACTTGTTATTTCCGGCATTACCCTGCTTTTCCTGACTCCCCTGCTGAAGCTTTTCGGCTCGCCTGACAACGTTCTCCCCTATGCCCAGGACTACGTTAAGGTAACAGCGCTGGGCTTTCCTTTCCTGATACTCACCACCGGCGGCGGTCATATCATCAGAGCTGACGGTTCTCCCCGTATGACTATGGTACTGAACCTTACCGGCGCTGTGATAAATACCGTGCTGGACGCTGTTTTCGTCCTCGGTTTCCACTGGGGTATGAAAGGTGCGGCTGCGGCTACAGTCATCGGTCAGGTGGTGTCCGCAATAATCGTTTTCGTGTATATGTTCCGGTTCAAAACAGTCTCCCTGAGTCTGGAGCATTTCAAGCCGGATACTCGCATAATCCAGCGCATATGCATGGTCGGAATGGCTTCATGCTTCAATCAGCTTGCTATTGCGGTAGTTCAGATCGTTCTCAATAATTCACTGAAACACTACGGCGCTCTCTCTGAATACGGCGACAGCGAACCCCTCGCCTGCGCCGGTATCGTCATGAAGGTTAATATGATAGTATTCTCTATCGTTATCGGTCTTGCTCAGGGTACTCAGCCTATCGAAAGCTTCAACTACGGCGCAAGACAGTACGACAGAGTGCGCAAGGCTTATAAACTGGCTGTTATGGCTGGAGCAGGCGTATCACTGGTCGCTTTCGCACTGTTCCAGGTATTTCCCAGACAGATACTCTCCCTTTTCGGCACAGGAAGCGAGACTTATTTCCGCTTCGGTGTGAAGTTCTTCCGGGTTTTCCTTTTCTTCACCTGGATAAACTGCCTCCAGCCAATTACGTCCACATTCTTCACTTCTATCGGTAAGTCCATTAAGGGCGTGTTCCTCTCGCTGACCAGACAGATACTCTTTTTTATACCCTTCCTGCTGATACTTCCCCTTTTCCTGGGTATTGACGGTATCGTCTACACCGGCCCTATCGCTGACCTGCTCTCAGCAATAGTTGCGATAGTTATGGCTAAATACGAATTCAAAAACATGAAAGCTCTTGAAATTGAGGCATTGGCAATGTATGATACATGAGATAATACCACGGCTCGATAACTCTTTCCATAACTTCTCCCCCGCAGACTGCGACGAGGTTTTCTGCTTTGAGCCGGGAAAACTTCTGGTCTGCGATGATACCGCCCGTCCGTTCCCGGAATACGCTGCACTGGGCGGAAATTTCCCGGCACAGTACCTTTTCAGCATCGGTGAGCGCAGGTTCTTCCTGGCAAAGGGCGAGATCACTGTTCCGGAGGGATTCGCTTTCCGGGAAATACGCTCTATCCGCCACGCTGAGGGCGCTTTGCAGGAAAATGTGTTCGCCATGTTCACCGGTCTGCATTTGTGGAAGTGGTACTCCTCTAACCGATTCTGCGGTCGCTGCAGCGGCGAAATGTTCCCGGACGATAAGGAACGTGCCCTCAGATGCACCTGCGGAAATATCGTCTACCCACGGATAGACCCGGCAGTCATCGTTGGCGTTATAAGCGGTGAGCGCATACTCCTTACCCGTTACGCCGCCGGACGTGGTGTCGGCTATAACGCTCTCGTCGCCGGATATACTGAAATTGGCGAGACTCTTGAGGAAACCGTCCGCCGTGAGGTCATGGAGGAAGTGGGACTGGAAGTTACCAATATCCGCTACTTTGCCTCCCAGCCCTGGGGCTTTTCAGGCGGTATCCTCGTCGGATTCTACTGCGATGCGGCTGATACTCAAATCGACCTTGATACAAGCGAACTTTCCTCGGCGGTCTGGACTGCCAGGGAGGATATCCAGCTTCAGCCGGACGGTCTGAGCCTTACTAACGAAATGATGAAACGTTTCAAGGAAGGTAAGATTTGTTAAAATAAAAACATATCTCAGTACTATTGATTTATCATTAAATTTATGGTATAATTATTATTGCTGGGATATAGCCAAGCGGTAAGGCAACGGACTTTGACTCCGTCACTCGTGGGTTCAAATCCCGCTATCCCAACCAGTTTGCACCCTGATGGTTTATCAGGGTGCTTTTTTGTATTTATCATAACCTGTCCACATAGGGTGAATGTACGGTTTTTCGGGCATAATTTTGCCTTGTCACCGGGGCAGCAGCATTTATTTTTTGGAAATTTTTATTTTTGGGGAATTATTTAAGTCGCACGTTTCTTTTACTAAATTTGTCTGTT
>CAMOEP010000393.1 GCA_946612185.1 uncultured Ruminococcus sp. | reverse complement strand
TCTCAGCAGCACTTGTTGCGGACTCGATCTCTCTGATGCTGCCGTCCTTTAATGTCAGCTTTATCATACTTAAAATCCTCCTACTTTATTAATTCATAATTCATAATGCATAATGCATAATGATTAGTTATTGCAAATTTTCTTGTTGCGGTGGTTTTGCGAATTACGGAACTTTTATTAATTCGTAATGCGTAATTAATGGTATCGCCTTGCGGCGATGTATTTTAAATTCGTGAGCGTAAGCGAACACATTCATTATGCATTATGAATTATGCATTATGCATTAGAATCTTCCGGAATTTGCAAGACCTGCCAAAGCAGAAAATCTCGCAATATCAGGCAATTACGCATTACGCATTGAACCGTCACTCCACCCAGCCGGTTATCTCAAAGATCCCGGCGTAAAGTTCGCCGTGGGCAATGCCCTGCATATAGCCGTCACTGGTAGTGACCTCGAAACAGACTATTATCTCCTCGTCATCAATATCGACGTAGACGGTCTTCATCTGGAGGATCTTTGCCAGTGCAAGCGGATCGCCGCCCTCATAGTAGCCATCGTCGATAAGCAGTCCGGAGATATGCTCCTTTGCCTTGTCCAGCTCGTCAAGTTTCCGGGCGATAACCTGGATATTCTCCATGATAGCGTTTTCGTCCTCGGTATAGAAGCGAACGGTCTGCAAGTTGTCCCATAACTGAAACGGCAGTTCATAGGCTTCCTCAGCCTTATTGTATCTTATGTTACTCAAATTTTCACCTCCCTGGAGAATACAAAAAGTCCCTCTGGCACGCATAAAAGTGCCAAAGGGACGACAGATCGTGGTTCCACCCTGATTCACCCGGAATGATCCGGATCTCATTAGCTCGGTAACGGGAGCAGCCGGCGCTTATTGGGCGCACTCAGAGGGGGTGTGCTGATGCCAAATCGCTGCTGCCTTGCACCAAACGGCAGCTCTCTGATAGCGGATAATCCTGGCATAAGCCTTCCTCATCACAGCGTTAAAAACTATTCATAACATAACTATATCACATACTTCCGGATTTGTCAACTGTAACTTCCTACAATAAACCTCCCTCCGGACTGTCAACTTTTCACAAAATAACGTGTTCCCGTATGTATTCGGGGACTTTTTCACGGGGTATCTCCAAAACGTAGGCGAACTCGTCATATAGCATATCCTCTGCATCGCTGAGGAAGCGTTCGTCGGCAGAATGCAGCTTGCGGGTGGTACTTGCTATCTGCTGGCGGTGAAGGTATATTGCCTTTATCATGCTGATAAGCTGGTGGCGGTCGCCGGTCTCGATGATCTTGCGGAATGTGTCCTTGCGCTGGTAGTCATCGCTTATCCACTGGCACTCCTCCTGTGGCATATCCGAGATAAGTTCGATGACCTCCTGCCGGGAAAGTACTTTTTTCAGCTTGTCTTCACGGTCTGTAGGCACATAGAACGTACTTTTCTGGTCGGACACTGGCTGTAATATGTAGTACTCCACATCTTTGCCGGTGAAATCACGCTTTTCCACAGACTTTACAATACACACGCCGTAAGAAGCGTAAATGACTGCATCGTTCACCTTATACATCGTTTACTCCTCCTTTTTATTAATTATACCATATTTGGGAGGCAAATTGTCATAGGCAATTCGGACAAATTACCGCAGTTAATAATTGTGCATAAAACGCATAGTAAGGAAGCACTAACAATTTTTCCGTTTACAGCGGTTAACAAATACTACTTTACCCAGTGAAATGGTGTATAATAATACCAACATCGTCAGGAGGTGAGACTATCAAAACAGTTGAGATTTTTACAGACGGTGCTTGCAGCGGCAATCCAGGCCCCGGCGGTTATGGCGTAGTACTGCGCTTTGGTCAGTTTGAAAAGGAACTATCCGGCGGAGAGGCTTCCACCACTAACAACCGCATGGAGCTTATGGGAGTAATTATGGGGCTTACTGCCCTGAAAGAGCCCTGCAAGGTAATTCTCACCACCGACAGCAAGTATGTAGTTGACAGTATTACTAAAGGCTGGGTCTATGGCTGGAAGAAAAAAGGCTGGATAAAGTCCGACAAAAAGCCGGCGCTGAATGTTGACCTCTGGGAACGGCTTCTTCCGCTTCTGGAAAAGCATCAGGTCACTTTCGTCTGGGTAAAGGGACACGCCGGTCACCCGGAAAACGAGCGCTGTGACAGACTCGCCGTTGAACAGAGAGATAAATATTCTAACTAACAGGAGGTTTCCACTCATGGAAAACAAAAGGTTCATATATGCCGATAATGCGGCTACTACAGCCGTTTCTGAGGAAGTTCTCAATGCTATGCTCCCTCATTTCCGCACAGAATTCGGCAACGCTTCAAGTATATACAAGCTGGGACGTGACGCTCAGAAAGCTGTTGAGACTGCAAGGGAGAAAGTTGCGGCTGCACTGGGCGCTGAGCCGAGAGAGATATTCTTCACAAGCTGCGGTTCTGAGTCCGATAACTGGGCAATAAAGGGCACTGCCGAGCTTATGGCGAAAAAGGGCAAGAAGCATATCATCACTTCCGTTTTCGAGCATCACGCTGTTCTTCATACCTGCGAAGACCTGGAGAAAAAGGGCTTTGAGGTAACATATATCCCCGTAAGCGACAAGGGACTTATCGACCCTGAGGACGTAAGAAAGGCTATCCGTGAGGATACAGCCCTTGTTACCATTATGTACGCCAACAACGAGATAGGAACTATCCAGCCTATCGAGGAAA
>CAMOEP010000392.1 GCA_946612185.1 uncultured Ruminococcus sp. | reverse complement strand
GCCATTCCTTCATCGCCTCGCGCAAGAGTCCCTTTTCCCTGCCCTGCCAGTCCTTGTATTCCCATTTCACATTGTACAGGTATTCAGCTATTCGGTAGTCGCAGAACGGCACACGCACCTCCAGTCCGCTGTACATGGACATACGGTCTTTGCGGTCAAGGAGAGTCTGCATGAACCAGTGGAAATTGAGCTGGGTCATTTCACGCATACGCTTTTCCAGGGGACTGTCTCCGGGTAGGGTGTCGGCGTAGTCGGCAGTTTCACGGTAGCGGCTGTAAACGTAGTCCTGAGCGTCTATGACATCGGCATACTTCTGCGCCAGGAATTCGCTTCTGTAGGCGGTGCTTTGCGCCCAGGGGAAACCGTCAGTCATGCGTATATCCTTATCCCTGTACCAGGGATAGCCGCCGAATATCTCATCTGCACACTCTCCGGAAAGGGCAACAGTGCCGTATTTCTTTATCTCCCGGCAGAATATGAGCAGTGAAGCGTCAACGTCAGCCATTCCGGGAAGTCCCCGTGCCTGAGTGCTTTCATACAGTGCCTGGACAAGTTCCGGCACTTCGACCACAGTCCAGTGGTGGTCAGTGCCCAGATACTGCGCCATTTCCCTTATATACTCCGGGTCACTGTCAGGCTGGAAATGTGAACTTATGAAGTACTTGTCATTGCCTTTGTAGTCCACTGAGAACGTGGAAAGCTGTCTGCCCTGCTTTTTCATTTCCGATGCGGCAACTGAGGAGATAAGGCTTGAATCCAGTCCGCCGGAAAGGAATGTACACACCGGAACGTCCGACACAAGCTGACGGCGGATAGCGTCCTCCACCAGTTCCCGGACATGGGCGGCAGTTTCCTCAAAAGTCTCATTGAGTTCATAGGCACGAAGCCGCCAGTATTCGTGCAGATCAAGCCCCGCTTCCGTGAAGTGACCGCACCAGCCGGGGCGAACCTCCTTTATGCCTTTCAGCACACCGCTTCCAGGAGTTCTTCCGGGGGCGATAAGAAGCAGTTCCGCCACGCCCTCAGCGTCAAGGTCACGGGGAATGTCCGGGTTTGCCATAAGTGCGGCAAGTTCCGAGGCGAAACAGAGAGTTCCGCCGGATTCATAGTAAAACAGCGGCTTTACGCCAATACGGTCACGGGCAAGGAAAAGAGTTCCCCTGAGCCTGTCGAGTATGGCAAAGGCGAATATGCCATTGAACCGGTGAACGCAGTCCTCGCCCCACTTAACGTAGCTTTTAAGTACCACTTCCGTATCGGAGTGAGTAGAGAACTCAAAGTCCTTTTCCAGTTCACGGCGAAGTTCATCAGTGTTGTACAGCTCGCCGTTGTAGACGATGACAAATTCCCCGGAACACCGGCATTTCATAGGCTGTCTGCCGCCCTGAATGTCGATGACTGCAAGCCTGGTGTGACCGAGTACAGCTTCCGGGAGGATCTCAATGCCGTTCTGGTCGGGACCACGCCTTGCTATCGCCGACATCATCTTCCGGCAGTTTCTCTCCTTGCTGCGAACATCGTCCATGAAGCTGACAATTCCTGCAATTCCACACATAAGACACCTCCGCCGCTTACGGCTGCGGCAAGCCGGTATATCACATACTATGCATCTGTCATGAAAATGTGCATATCCCCGCAAAAAGGAAAAAACGCCATAGTAACCCCCAACAGGGATACTATGGCGCTTTGTCAGGTAAGACTGTCTATGTAGGAGGTCAGACCGCTGAAAAGTGTGAGGGCAACCTTTTCCTGATACTCCTCAGTGTTGAGAAGGGCTGCCTCCTCCGGGTTGGACAGAAAGCCGCATTCCGCCATTACTGTGGGATTGTCGCTGTAGTAGCACAGGAAAAGTTCCTTGCCGCACAGTTTTATCTCACGGGAATTATCCGGCTGTAAAAGTTCCCGGAAGCTGTCCTGCAAACTCCTCGCCAGTGCTTCACTGCGCTTGTTGGTGGCGGAATAGAACATCTGTGCGCCGCTGTACACCGGGTCAGTGAACTGGTTCTGGTGGATAGATATGCACACCGAGTTGCTCTCGCTGTTGAAAAGTGCAAGGCGATTGTCCATGTCCGAGCTTTTCTGGCTGGCGAGGCCCTCAATGCCCTCATCGTGGATAGATTTATCGCTGTCACGGGTGACTTTCACCCTGTAGCCGGATACTTCCAGCAAGTCACGCAGCCGCAGGAGTATGCTGAGGTTTATGCCCTTTTCCGGCACTCCCTCCGCCGATACACAGCCGCCGTCGAAGCCGCCATGTGGCGGGTCAAGTTAAACCAAGCTGCATTCAACATTTAACATGATGACCTCTCATTGGGAGGCCATTTGTTTCATATTAAGCTTTCCAAATTATCCTTTCAACAGCATTTACGACTTCGATCACTCATAGTCACCAAATATAAAACGATTAAGAGTAGGTATTGTTTCAGAGGGGTGCCGAAAAGATGCTTCAACGGCATTATCTCACAATTAAAGGCATCACCGCCCAGTACACCGATGCAGAGCGTAAAACTAACTGTCAAAAAGCACCTCAAAATACTTATAAACGTTTTGAGCGTGTGCTGTGCGGTTCGTGTATTCCTTTAGTGTATGTTCTGATTGTAGTATATCTTAGTGAGATGGTTCATAGGTGTGTCAAAAAAATGCTTTGGGCCATTGCAACAATAAGCTGAGCCTCCACACGGAGGCTCCATTCATCAATATTTTTGTATAGCTACTTGCTTATGATTCGTTGTCGGAGACAGA
>CAMOEP010000391.1 GCA_946612185.1 uncultured Ruminococcus sp. | reverse complement strand
ATAATAAACAAAAAAAGTAACGTGCGACTTAAATAATTCCCCAAAAATAAAAATTTCCCAAAAATAAATGCTCCTGCCGTGTTTAAAAATCATCGCCGCAAGGCGTACCACTTCTAAGGCAAAAAAAGCCCCCGTTCCGGGAACGGGGACTTTATGAGGATATCGCAAATGCACTTTGGGGTATACACCTGCGTCCTTTTCTTAATTAATCATTGATGATCTCAAGCTGTTTTAAGATAACATCAACTGCATTCTTATTCTGAGTATACATTCCAGGGTCAGCATTAAAGCGTGCCTCGATCTTGAAAAGTGCCTTTCCTGTATCAAAGAGATAGTAATCGGCTCTTATATGATCTGTACCAGCCTGGAAGTTCTCAAACATAAGATTCTCAGACTTATAGCCAAGGTATGTAGCATTTAATTCGCTCTCAAAATGGTCAAGCTTCTTATTCTCCTCTTTGAGTTCGTCAACAAGAGCAGAAGTAGACTTTCTGCCTCTGCCGGTGTATGCTGTAATAGACAGGCTTATGCCCGGATAATCGCTGTTTGTAAATGTAACAAAGTACTCATCTTCTGCCATTGCAAGCTGAGTATCCATTTTCCAGTTGTTATAATCGGAAATAGTATACACAGGGCAGGAATAAGTATTAACACCATTCTGATCTGTTTCGATCTTTCCCTCAAAATTTTCAACAGCAGCCATTGATGAGTCCTGAGTATAAGCAGACGCAGGCTTCTCATTACTCTTTGCTGAACCGCAGCTTGTTGCCATGAGCATCGGTATCACAGCAAGGATAGCAAAATATTTTTTCATAAACAAAATTCACCTCTTGTAATTAGTATATCACAGTTTGTTCATAATTTCAAGAGTTAAGCCGATATGTAATATTGATACGGCAATTAAAAATGTATCTGGCTTATACTACAGAGGTGGACATTTTGTCAGGTGACTTTTTCATTTTGTGAGATTTTGCAGTTATCTCCCGGAAAGCTCAGTTCTGCCGGGACTGCCGGAAATTTTTGGCGATATACGGCAGTTTCAGCGGTCTGCAATTGTGTATCCGGCAGTTTCAAGAGCATCAAGCGCCGCCGGAAGGTCATTTTCCTTCACGAGGATATAGTCAGTATTATAAGTTGAAACGGCAAATATACCAATTTTTGCATCTGCCAGCACCTTTGAAATTCCAGCCAGTATACCCGTCAGCGAGAAGTCCAGCACGCCCTCCACCCGGAATCCACGCCAGCCGTCAGACCGGTGTGTGGCAGCCGCCGGGGTGTCCTCAGTACGGCATACAAGGGATATTTCCTCGTCAGTTACGCCAATGAAGAAAAGTCTGCCGGAAGTATTTATATCCGCAAAGTCACTTACCTTGCAGACAGTCAGTTTGTCATTCAGTACTTTAAGTGTCATAATGTCTCCTAAAAAAACCCCCTCCGCCCAGCGGACAGAGGGGGTAGCTTATTAGTGGTGGAAAAGTCTGATTCCTGTGAATGCCATTGCGATACCATACTTATTGCAAGTCTCGATAACATTATCGTCACGGATAGAACCGCCGGGCTCTGCAATGTACTCAACGCCGGACTTTCTTGCTCTCTCGATATTGTCACCGAAGGGGAAGAATGCGTCAGAACCCAGGCAAACGCCGGTATTCTGTGCCAGCCAAGCCTTCTTTTCCTCAGCAGTAAATACCTCAGGCTTTACCTTGAATATTCTCTGCCACTCGCCCTCACGGAGAACGTCCTCGTACTCGTCACCGATGTAAACGTCGATAGCGTTGTCACGGTCTGCACGGCGGATATCGTCAGCAAACTGAAGACCCATTACCTTGGGTGACTGTCTCAGCCACCAGTTGTCAGCCTTCTGACCGGCAAGGCGTGTGCAGTGGATTCTTGACTGCTGACCTGCGCCGATACCGATAGCCTGACCGTCCTTAACGTAGCAAACGGAGTTGGACTGAGTGTATTTCAGAGTGATAAGGGAGATAAGGAGGTCGTCCTTCTTGTCGTCGGGAATGTCCTTATTCTCAGTAACGATATTAGCCAGCAGCTCACGGTTGATATCAAGCTCATTGCGTCCCTGCTCGAAGGAAACGCCGTAAACCTGCTTAGTCTCGATAGGAGCGGGCTTGTAGTTCTCGTCGATCTTGAGGATACAGTAAGTACCCTTTCTCTTGGACTTCAAAATCTCCAGAGCCTCAGGGTCATAGTCAGGAGCGATAACGCCGTCTGAAACCTCACGCTGGATCATCTTAGCTGTGCAAACGTCAACCTTGTCTGACAGAGCGATGAAGTCGCCGTAAGAGGACATTCTGTCAGCGCCTCTTGCTCTTGCGTAAGCGCTTGCAAGGGGAGAAAGTTCGCCCAGGTCATCTACCCAGTAGATCTTTTTGAGGGTATCGCTGAGGGGTCTGCCGATAGCAGCACCGGCAGGAGAAACGTGCTTGAAGGAAGTAGCAGCGCAAACACCTGTAGCTGCCTTGAGTTCCTTTACAAGCTGCCAGCCGTTGAGAGCGTCCAGCAGGTTGATGTAGCCGGGTTTGCCGCAGAGAACCTCGACAGGCAGTTCGCTGCCGTCAGCCATATAAACTCTTGACGGCTTCTGATTTGGGTTACAGCCGTACTTTAACTGCATTTCATTTGACATTGTGATTACCTCCTGAAATTATGTGTTGTCTATTATTTTATACTTAAATATCGCCTTGTAAGTTTGTTTGCCTTGCTCATATTCGACTATCTGATGAA
>CAMOEP010000390.1 GCA_946612185.1 uncultured Ruminococcus sp. | reverse complement strand
TGTTAGCAGCGCCAGCTCTTGCTCTTCTGAAGTCGCCCTTTCTGTGAGGACCATCGAGGATCATCTGGTCGCCTGTGTAAGCGTGGATAGTGCTCATGATACCGCTCTGGATAGGAGCATAGTCGTTCAGAGCCTTAGCCATAGGTGCGAGGCAGTTTGTTGTGCAGGATGCAGCAGAGATGATCTTGTCGTCCTTTGTGAGGGTCTTCTCGTTTACGCTGTATACGATTGTAGGAAGATCGTTGCCTGCGGGAGCAGAAATAACAACCTTCTTAGCACCAGCAGTGATGTGAGCCTGTGCCTTGTCCTTTGAGCAGTAGAAACCTGTACACTCAAGAACAACATCAACGCCGATCTCGCCCCAAGGAAGCTCAGCAGCGTTAGCAACAGCGTAGATCTTCAGAACCTTGCCGTCAACTGTGATTGTACCAGCTTCGTCATCAGCCTTTACAGTGTGAAGGTTCTCACCGATCTTACCGCAGTAACCGCCCTGTGCTGTATCATACTTCAGCAGGTTAGCGAGCATGGAAGGCTTTGTGAGGTCGTTGATAGCGACTACCTCATAGCCCTCAGCACCGAACATCTGTCTGAAAGCAAGACGGCCGATACGACCGAAACCATTAATTGCAACTTTAACTGACATTGGATATTACCTCCTAATAATTTATATTTCTATTATAATACAACTGAAACGATTTTGCAAGGGGTAGGATAAAAAAATAACAGATTTATCTAATTTTGTACTTTTACTACAAATTTTCCGGAATATTTTGGTGATATAGACGAATTGGGCTTTTGGTAAATACTAACAGGAAAACTTGTTGCAAATTATGGAAAAGTATGGGTTATTTGATTAAAATATGTCGATATATGACAGAAATATGTAATTATATAGCATTATATGTTAACCATATGTTAAAATTCCCCTCAAACTTGTTGAAATTGTTGAGAATTTCTCTATTCCGGATAATTTTATGAACAATTCCCACTTTATGGAAAGTGTTCACAAAATTTTTGTTGACAATATGCAAAATAGGGTATATAATAGTAATGTAGCATAAATGCTTTTAATATTTTATGGTAATGGAGATCGTGATATGGCAGAAGGATTGGAAATCGAAAGAAAATTCCTGGTGGCTCTCCCTGACCTGGGTGAACTGGACGTGAAGCGCAGTCTCCACATTATCCAGACATACCTTTTAAATGGAAATGGCGGCTCTCAGCGCAGAGTGCGCCGTATCGAGGAAAACGGAGAGGTCAGCTTCACTTTCACTGAGAAAGTGTTCCTGACGGATGTGGTGCGCCGGGAGAACGAGCGGGAAATCTCGCAGGAGGAGTACGAAAACCTCCTTCTTCAGGCAAAACCTGGCTTTACTCCTATCGACAAGATGCGCACCGGATTTTGCTTCCGGGGGCAGTATTTCGAGCTTGATGTGTACCCTTTTTCCCAGGAATTCGGCATTATGGAGCTGGAAATGAAGTCCCCTGACCAGGAGATAATCTTCCCGGATAACGTTCAGGTCATCAGGGAAGTTACCGGTGTCGAGGGGTACTCAAATGCGGCGCTGGCTAATGCAGGGCATTTCCCTGGTGAGGTGGTGTAGTATGGCGGAAAAATTCCTCGCCGCTGATTCGCAGAGCCAGCTTTCCGAGCTTTTCGGGAGCATGGACGGGAATATCAGCGCTATCGAAAAACAATACGGCGTTTCGGTCGTCCTCCGTGACGGCGGTATCAAGATAATTGGCGAAGAACCGGGACTTTCCGGCGCTGAGCAGACCCTCTCCGCTCTCCTGCGCATGAGCAGTCAGGGCAGGGCGCTCAGCGAGCAGACTATCCGCTACGTCAGTTCTATGGTTGCGGACGGCGCTCAGCAGCAGCTTGCGGAACTGACCTCCGACGGCGTTTGCGTTACTGCCTCCGGTAAGGTGGTCAGGGCGAGAACTGTCGGTCAGAAGCGGTATATCGAGCAGATCAAGGAGAATACCATAGTCCTCGGCATCGGGCCTGCCGGAACTGGAAAGACTTACCTGGCTGTGGCTATGGCTGTCAAGGCTTTCCGGGAACATAAGGTAAGGAAGATAATCCTCACCCGTCCTGCCGTGGAAGCTGGCGAAAAACTGGGCTTCCTCCCCGGTGACTTGCAGGACAAGGTCGATCCCTACCTCCGCCCGCTTTACGACGCTCTTTTTGATATGTTCGGCGGAGAATCTTTCGCTAAATATATGGAAAAAGGAATTATCGAGGTCGCTCCGCTGGCGTATATGCGTGGACGCACCCTCGACGAGGCTTTCATTATCCTCGACGAAGCCCAGAATACCACATCGGAGCAGATAAAAATGTTCCTGACCCGTCTGGGCAATGACAGCCGCATGGTCATTACCGGCGATATCACTCAGATAGACCTGCCGGATTCCAAAAAGTCCGGTCTTGTGGAGGCTGTCAAGATACTGAAGGGTATCGACGATATCGGTATCCACCGTTTTTCAGAAAAAGATGTCGTGCGTCACAGACTGGTGCAGGACATTATTAAAGCATATGACAAATTCTATGAAGGGAGAAATAAAAATCATGCCTAAGCTTAAAGTTTATGTAAAGAATAATCAGTCAGAGGTGAAAGTTCCCGTGGGTATCCGCCTGCTCATCAGAAGATGCTGCCAGGCTGTTCTCACCACTGAGGGATTCGGAAAGGACGCTGAGGTAAGCGTTTCATTCGTAAGCAATAACGAGATAAAGAACCTCAACA
>CAMOEP010000389.1 GCA_946612185.1 uncultured Ruminococcus sp. | reverse complement strand
GCGTAAAATTCTGCCAAAAAGATGCGCTTTAGGATTAGTGTCAACACGCCCTAGTCCACATAGGGCAAAATCTTCCCCTGATATGGCATAGTAAAAGACTGAAAATACCGTATCAGGGGGATTTATAAAACTGGAAATTTTAGGAGGGACTTGGCAAAGTTTCAGAACTTCCTCTGCTCATCAAATCAAACAGCCTTGAAGCCGTTTTCCAGGTCAGCGATGATATCGTCGATATGCTCAGTACCGATAGAGAGACGGATAGTATTGGGCTTTATGCCAGCAGCAAGGAGTTCCTCCTCGTTCATCTGTGAATGTGTGGTTGAAGCCGGGTGGATAACCAGTGACTTAACGTCAGCAACGTTAGCGAGGAGTGAGAACAGTTCCAGGCTTTCTGTGAACTTCTTAGCACGCTCAGCGTCGCCCTTTATCTCAAATGTAAAGATAGAACCTGCGCCGTTGGGGAAGTAGCTGTTATACAGCTCCTTAGCCTTACCGTCAGCCAGTGAGGGGTGGTTGACCTTCTCAACTTCAGGGTGATTATTCAGGAACTCAACCACTTTCAGAGCGTTCTCCACATGGCGCTCGATACGCAGGGAAAGTGTCTCAAGACCCTGGAGAAGCAGGAAGGAGTTGAAAGGAGAAATTGCAGCACCCTGATCTCTCAGCAGAGTTGTGCGTATCTTCATTACATATGCGATATTTCCGCAAGCTTCGGTGAAAACTACGCCGTGGTATGAGGGATTAGGCTTGGAAAGTCCGGGGAACTTGTCGTTCTGAGCCCAGTCAAAGTTACCGCCGTCAACGATTACGCCGCCCATTACTGTACCGTGACCGCCAATGAACTTTGTAGCGGAATGAACCACGATATCAGCACCATGCTCGATAGGTCTGAGCAGGAAAGGAGTAGCGAAAGTATTGTCCACGATAAGGGGGATACCGTGCTTGTGAGCGATAGCAGAAATTGCCTCGATGTCGATAACATCTGAATTAGGGTTGCCAAGAGTTTCAGCGTAGATAAGCTTGGTATTCTCCTTGATAGCCTTCTCGAAGTTAGCCGGGTCAGCGGGGTCAACGAAAGTAGTGCTGATACCCTGCTCACGGAGAGTGTTAGCGAAAAGGTTGTAAGTACCGCCGTAGAGGTTTGTAGAAGAAACGATATGGTCGCCGGCTAAAGCGATATTCTGGATAGCGTAAGTGATAGCAGCAGAACCAGTAGCCACGCTCAGAGCAGCCTTACCGCCCTCCAGAGCAGCGATACGTTCCTCGAAAACTGAGGAAGTGGGGTTCATCAGTCTTGTATAGATATTTCCGGGAACTGTCAGACCAAATCTGCCGGCAGCGGTAGCGGAATCCTTGAAAACGTAAGAAGTGGTAGCATAGATCGGAACTGCTCTTGCGTCAGTAGTGGGGTCGGGGCTCTCCTGACCTGCGTGTACCTGTAATGTTTCAAATCTGTATTTGCTCATTATTAAAACTCCCTTTCAATTCTTAGTTTTCCTACATCATTTGTAGGGTATGTATATACTATACCACACATTTCCTATTTTGTCAATAGGAAAAATAAGATTTTTTCAAAAAAATTTTCCGGGAACAGTTTTCTTCCTTTTTAAAAAGGATCACTGTTCCCGGTGTTTGCCTTGGCGTAATCCCTGGGACTTACTCCGTAGCGCTGCCGGAATACTTTTCCGAAGTAGCTGATGTGGTTGAATCCGCAGGCAAGGCACACTTCCGTTACCTGCATATCAGTTGTCCGCAAAAGACGTGCGGCAGTTTTCAGGCGGTAGTCGCTGAGGTACTCGACCGGCTTTTTCCCGATGATACGCCGGAAACAGCGGAAACATTCGCTCTTGCTGATATTCGCTGAACGGGCAATATCAGCAACGGTAATATCGGCGCTGTAGTTGTCGTGGATAAACGACATCATCTTCTTGACCCGTGTCTCCCCCAGAACCTCCGGGGCAGTCTGACTCTCGTCGCTGCCAATACGCAGGTTTGAAGCGATCTCGTACCACATCTCACCCACGATATTCCGGCATCTGAGCTGCCAGCCCCAGCCGGATTCCTCCGTGACGGCGTAAAGCTGCCGGACTGCTGAAAGCACCCGGCGTTCCCACTCATTTTCACCGGAAAGGATAAGCCCCTTGACCGATTCCTCACCGATGACCGGCTTTACAAAACGGCGGTAAATAAGCTGACTGCCGCAGTCTCCGATGAATTCCGGGAGGAAAACCGCCGTATTCATCAGGGGAACTCCCCCCTCCTGCGCCGGAGTTTCCATATGCATGACGTTCGAGTTTATGAAGAACCCCTGTCCCTCGCTGACCTCGAAAACCATGTCGCTGATATGCACCCTGACGCTCCCGGCGAGAACGACTGCTACTTCAATTTCCGGGTGCCAGTGCCATTCAATGGTATTATTGTTATACCAGCGGAAGTCGTTGGGATAGACTCTGAGTGGGAAATCAGGCGAACCGTGGAGGGCATTCTCCCTGTACTCCTCCTGCACATCTCTCATGGTTGTATGATTCTGCATGACATTCTCTCCGTTCTGGCACTATAGTTATAATATCAGCTTGTATTCTGATAGAATTTTCCTGAAAATGATGTTATTATTATAACATAAGTATCCTCTCAAGTCAAGCGTTAGTAAATGCGTAATCAGGGCAACAGTATTTATTTTTGGGGAATTATTTAATTTTTTGAGAGCTGCCACTCTCCAACTCACCGTCTGCCAAAGGGGACAACCCAA
>CAMOEP010000388.1 GCA_946612185.1 uncultured Ruminococcus sp. | reverse complement strand
GTTTAACGCCGTATCCGGGGCATGAAAAAACCGCCTTTTATCGGGCGGTTTAGTCTTCAACTATTTCAAAACATTCAGGTGGGAACAAATAATCCTCATCAAGTTCGGTCAACACTCTATACCAACCTTTTTCGACTGATATGACATCATATACTTTATCTTTTTCAAAAGCAGTATCTATGTATTTTTCCCCGATATACTTAACTTTCATTCCAACCACCTCTTTATGAAGAAATCGTGTTTTCCAATGCCCTCACACTGAACCCAGTGCAATTCGGCATTTCTTTCCTCACCATAATAATTTATTGTTCCTTTTCCTTTGACGTGCTGCCAATCCTTAGCTTTTCCGCCGTATTTATCAGCATATTTCTGTGCTTTTCGGAACTCAGTTTTTACACCTTTACCAGCAAACACCTCAACATCTTGTAATCGAGTACCCTCAACCAGATTGAAATGTTCGCCTGTTTCTAAATCCATAATGTCATAGTTTTTAGCTTTAGCACCTAATGATTTTCCTATCTGAATATCTGCTAACTTAATTATATCAGATTTTGAAGATTTGTCAACACTTTTCCCGGATTTTCCACTGGAAGAACTGCCGCCGGTGGAAGTATAGCGACCGTGGCTGTCTCTGGGCTGATTGCCGTGATCCTGGCGCAGTTCCAGGAATTGCCTTCACCCCTCGTCCAGTTTCCTGATGCGCTCCTCATAGGCGGAAAAGTCCGGCTTTTCAACGGTAAGCTGAGGGGGAATGTCAAGGGAACGTGTCTCCACATCGACCGTATCACCGCCCCTGCACTCCACGGAAGTGGCAGCATAGCAGGGAATTTTGTCCTTGATGAGGGAAATGTGGTCGAGTTCCAGGCTCTTGACGTGGCGCACGGGAAGTTCATCTTCGCCCCGGCTCTCGATCTCGTCCTGAACGTTGAACATACCGAAAGACCAGCCTCTTATCTTGCCCTTGCGAGCCATTTCGATGACTGTTTCGTCCGTTATGAGAACTTCCGCATGAAGCCCGATAGCGTCCTCACGCAGGACAAGTGTGCCGTCGGAAGTGCTTGCATAGGCGTGACCGGAATCGTGGTCAAGCTGGACGGTGATGTTGCCGCCCTTGCTGATAGCCTGGGCGAAAGCACGCTCCTCGATGGTTTCAAGGACTTTTCCCCTTGGAGTTATGACCGGACGGGAAAGCTTGCCGGTGACGTTGACGTAACCGGAGATATGCAGACCGTCGGCTCTTACTTCGATTTGCATTGTATCAGCTCCTTTCAATGGGTATAAAAAATGCACCTGTTACCAACATTAATGTCGGGAACATAGTGCTTTTTAGTGATATTTGCTGTTATTCATCAGGTTCACTTTTTTCAAGCCTGTTGCATGAATTAGCGATAGTAAGCAGAACAAAAAGCAGAATAAAAGCCTTTAATGTCATTTTTTTACCTCCCTTGAATGTGTATGAAAAAACCGCCTTTTCAGGGGCGGTTTAACTTTTATAAACTTCCGGCAATGGCAGCCATGCTTCAATCTTAATATCTGATTTTGTGTTCCATGACTTAGCCTTGGGAGAATATGAAATAATGCGGACTTCTTTTCTGCCCCACATATTTTCAAAAATATCCCATTCCCTGCACGTTACAAGAAAAGGTGTTTCTGCTTCAACATTTGGAAGTATCTCACTGCATGGAAACCAAACTGTTAATGGAATAGTCATTTTTGCCATTTATTTCTCCTTATTCTCAGGCAGTCTGTCAGCATTTTGCTTGATAAGGTCATAGATGTAATCGGGAAGTGTGCCGTTTTTCCACTGTTCACGATGCTCATTAAGAGTTCTGTGATTGCAGCCTAATTTGTCAGGGTATTCTCTCTGAAGTCCGTCATCGAACCAACCACAAACAGGGCAAAGATCATAACTATCCTTTTCTTCAAAATAGAATTGTCTGCATACAGGACATATTAAATCTTCATCTTTCATTCCTCAACACCCTCTTTGCTTTTCCAGTAATTAAAATACAGTACCCTCTTTTGGTTTGTTACGGGCGGTTTAGTCAATTATTTCGATACTTTTGATTTCATCGGCACTGAATAACATATTTCTGCAACTCAAACCGATCTCTGCAACACCACTGCCGCTATCGTACTCAGATTCAAAGAAATCCATTACACCTATGTACTCTTTATCATTATTATCAATCAATCTTACTTTTTTGGTGTAAGCGTTGTATAAAGTTATAGAATCAACCATTTGTTTTCCCCTTTATCGGTGGTGCAGGAACTATGTGAGTGCCTTTCTTTGAATAATGAATAGTGGCTCTGTCAGTAGGGATATACGTCCCCGTATTTCTGTCACCGAACATTCCATACGCACTTTCAAGTGTAATGACCTGTTTGAATTGCCCTTTACTTGTTTTGTGTATAACTCCGCTTGTTCCAGCGTTATTTATGATGCTTTGCATCTCCATATTACTTTTATCAAAGTAACTTGGAAGCTCTCCGTCAGCAATTCGTTTTTTATATTCAGCAGAACCAAACTTATGCTTTAATTGACTGTCCCTATCAAGTTTTGTTTTGACCTTACCGTCAGCAATTGCTTTTTCCAGTTCCTGACGGCTGCTGTCATCATCTATTATACCACTATCCCCGGATTTGTCAACCTTTTTCCCGGACTTTCCGCCGCCTGAACCAGAAGAACCGCCGCCAGACCCTTTACTTCCTGTAAAAAGTCCCTTGTCGCCCTTAGTCCAGTTGTCGCCTCTTGCTCTGACCTCGC
>CAMOEP010000387.1 GCA_946612185.1 uncultured Ruminococcus sp. | reverse complement strand
TTCTCTGGAAGTTAGTGCAGTCGTCCTGAGCGTCCCACAGACACCACTCAGCGAATGAGAAGAACTTGAAAGACTTAGCGGAGTCGCTCTCGTTTGTGAGAACTACCTGCTGAACTTCACCGTCGTAGTTCTGAGGAACGAAGAAAGTGACCTCAGCCTTCAGACCGTTCTTCTTACCAGTGATGATGGTATAGCCCATACCGTGACGGCACTCATAGAAATCCAGGGGAGTCTTGACAGGAGACCAGCCGGGGTTCCAGATAGTACCATTGTCGTTGATGTAGAAATAACGGCCGCCCATGTCGATAGGCACGTTATTATAGCGGTAACGTGTGATTCTGCGGAGACGTGCGTCCTTGTAGAAGCAGTAGCCGCCTGCTGTATTAGAAATGAGTGAGAAGAAACCCTGGTTGCCGAGGTAGTTTATCCACGGATAGGGAGTCTTAGGGGAATTGATAACGTATTCCTTATTAGCGTCGTCAAAAAATCCGAACTTCATGATCGTACTCCTTTATATTGATAATCCAAAAAGCGGCAGAAAACGATTACCGCAATTTATCCTATTATAACATATTTTCATATTTATTACAATAGACAAATCAAAAATTGCGGTGTACTATTTTCACCTTTGTTTTTGTACAACTTGCACAAGAAACAAAAAAGCGCCGCACATCGGAATGTACGGCGTTATATAGTTATATACTATTACTTGCGGCGTGTCTTGTTTTTTCTGTCGGTGGAGCGCTTGAGATCACCGATGCGTTCTTCGCTGGACTGTTTGAAATGGCTCATCATATCCTCAAAGCTCATTTCGGACTGGGGAACAGTCTTTTTCGGCTCCCATACTACCGGCTTAGGTCTTGACTGTTTTCTGGGCTGACCGTCTTCACCGCCCTGGAAGCGCTGACCGTCGTTATTTCTGCGGTCGCCGCCGGGTCTGCCGCCGTTTCTGCGTGGCGGACGCTGGTCATTGCCGTCGCCTTCCATAGCCTTCTTGATAGAAAGGCTTACTTTACCGGCTTCATTGATGCCGATGACCTTGACAGTGACCTCCTGACCCTCCTGGAGGTGTTCATGTATATCGTTTACATAGGATCTGGAGATCTCGGAAATATGTACCATACCAGAGCCGCCGCCGTCGATATCGACGAAAGCGCCGTACTGAGCGATACCCTTGACCTTACCAGTATAGATCTTACCGATTTCAAGCTGCATATGTGATATTAACTCCTTTACAGAAAAGACGTAGGGGGTGCCGAAAAATTGGTCTTGCATGGGCAGAAGGCGCATATGGCGTGCATCATCAGTCCCGTGAAGCATCGTAGAAGCGGATCTCGTCAGGGTAAGCATAGCCACGTTCTTCCATAGCGACGCTTTCCATATAATCTGAGATATCCTCGCTGTCAAGATCTCTCTGAAGTTTTTCGTTACTTTCCTTCAGTTCATCAATACGAGTGTCCAGGGCGTTAAGTTCCTGCCTTTTTTTTCCGCAATCCTTCTCCACATAAAGAAGCATAGCAAAGCAGCCGATAATAACACCAATAGCAACTAAAGCGACGAGAGGCGAGCTGAAAAGACCGTTCTTCTCTTTCTTATGCTTTATTTTTTTCGCCAACTCTTTTCACGTTCCTTCTCTTAATATTTTCTGTTTTATTATACACCACTTTAGCATACTTACGCAATAGGAAAAACGCTTTTTTAATATATATAACTAAAAGATTGTTGGAATAAACAAAAAATGGTATAATTTTTTTGGTCAATAGCACAAAAGCGAGACTAAATGGCTTTAATATCAATCGGAGTACAGCTTCCAGTGCGGACATCATTGCTCTGCCCAGGGTAAGGGAGTAGATAGTGAAGCCGAGGGCGTTGCCGACGAGGTAGTAAAGGCGCATATGTCCCCTTGCGGCGCAGGAGGCGAAGAATGACAGAAAAAGGGCGTATCCTGCCAGCAGGAGGACATCTTCGGCGGCGGTGAGGAGTTTGTTATGGGGGAGTATAAGCCGCAGCGCCCTTACGGTGTCCCGGCACATACCCAGAGGAACGCCGGCGGCTATGGAAAGCATCAGCAGGCGCAGTTCTTCCGGGACGCTGAAAAAAGTTTCCGGCACATTCATCTGAAAAGTCTCCCCAGGGCGGAGAGAGGACTTTTTCTGTCCTTGTCGCCGTAGACTACCGCCCATATATCGCCGGTAACGGTCATATCGCCGGTTTCGACGCTCATTGTGTCGATATGCAGTTCTCTGCCCTGAATGGTGAGTTCGCCAAGCTGAGTGTAAAGGCAGATAGCTTTTTCGTCGAAGCTGTCAACGTCGGTTATTCCCGATATAGTAAGGCTTCGGCGGTTTTCGATGATTATGCTGTGTGATTTGTCGGTTATTTTTTCCTGCATAGTTACCCTCCGTTTTTTTATTCTATTTTATTATATTAGCCGTTTCCATAAAAAATGTTGATTGACGCTTTTTCGGATGTTTCTTGTTTAAAGTGGCTAAAATTGTGGGGAAAAATTCTCTCGGATTTTAAGGATACTGTACTTGAAAATGCTGTGCAAATATGCTATAATTAATAAGCTATCTGAAATATCCGGGCGTTTCTGCCCGTTTGCTACAAATCTTTTTTCGGAGGTCAAGTTTATGTCAGTTCTCGAAATAATCGGCGGTGCTGTACTGCTCATCGCCTGTATACTCATCATTTGCCTGTGTCTCGCTCAGGATCAGAAATCCCAGGACAGCATGACAGCAGCCCTTACAGGTTCAAGTGCAGATTC
>CAMOEP010000386.1 GCA_946612185.1 uncultured Ruminococcus sp. | reverse complement strand
ATCCAGCCTGATAAAGCACCTGTATATGTGGAATAATCATTGGTCTCGTGACCGCCGTTGCCATAGCAGTTGACCAGATAGCCCGCATTTACAGCCACCAGGGAGCTTACTGTAGCCATGCCCTCGTCCTCAC
The DNA here is from genome assembly GCA_946612185.1 of uncultured Ruminococcus sp. Classification (GTDB taxonomy): domain Bacteria; phylum Bacillota; class Clostridia; order Oscillospirales; family Ruminococcaceae; genus Ruminococcus. The sequence goes on along the minus strand of CAMOEP010000386.1, from coordinate 2,640 downwards.
GGTTTCCGCTTCCGTAAACATTTCCGAGAGTGTAGCAGTTAGCCACAATTCCTCTGTTCACAAGTGCGGCGATACCGCCTGTTTCGCCAAATGCGGCACCTGTTTTTACAGTGCAGGAGGCATCTGCATTTGTTTTGCAGTTTATGATAGCTCCCTTGTAAACATATGCTGCGATACCGCCCGTAAAGTTGTTGCCTTTTTCTGAGGTCAGTGTTATCTTTCCTTCAACTGAGCAGCTGTCCACAACTGCGCCCTTGTAGCCGCTGTCCTCTGAATCCATAACGGCTGTAATTCCACCGACATATGCACTTTTACCGTATGCAGCATTGATAAGCACGTCTGTCAGCTCAACATTCTTAACTGCGGCATCAGTGCCAAGAGCGCTGAAAAAGCCGATGTAATTCTTTCCCTCGGCAAGCTGTTTGGCTGTGTCGGCGCTGCCGATGGTCATGCCCTTTACAGTGTGCCCCTTACCGTCAAAGCTGCCATTGAAAACATAATCGCTGTCGCCTATGGGGGTCCACTCCTTGTCGGAAATGTCAATATCGTCTGCAAGCTCGATGTATGTTCCCGAGTAGTCAATATGCTCAGTCAGTGAACCTGCAAATCTGCGGAGCTGATCTGACGTTCTGATAATATAGGGTGACTCTTTTGTGCCTTCTCCCGAGTCAAATACAGATGAATCTATCACATTGTTTATGAATACCTCATCGGAAAGAGCAAGTTCACCGTTATCGGAAAGCTTCCACAGCATGAACTCGGTTTCCGTATCACCAAGAGCTCTTGAGATATCATAGAGGTTTTCGTTGAGTACCTCTGCAAATTCGCTGCTGTCTATGTTATCTGCCTTTTCAGCAGTAAATGTGCCCTCTGCGTTCATGGAGCCGGCACCATGAGATAACGCACCTACGGCTGAAGTCTCGCCAGCTTCATCAATATAGCGCAGTTCAGCTTCTGAGGCATAGTAATCATACCTTCCCGAAGCAGCAGGCATAAGTGCTCCGTTGATGATACCTGCGCAGTTTGCGGCGTCGGCCTGTGCAATGGTTCCCACAGTCACGTTTCCCGAGGAAATACAGTTATACTCTTCAGAGGTCATCATACCCACAACTCCGCCTGCATAGAGGGAGAAGCCGCTCTTTGTCAGTACTGTTATATCGCCCTTGTTAGCGCAGTTCAGCACATATGTATCATTGCCTGCCATGGAAACGATTCCGCCGCCGTATGCGATCTTCGAGCCTGCTGACGAATAAACTGTGGTATCTGAAATGCAGTTTGAGAGGACAGCATTGCCTGAAGCTCTGCCAACTACACCGCCTGTCATTACCATTGCCGCATCAGTCTTAGCTGATACTGAGCCGCTGACAGAGCAGTTGTCAACAATGGTGCGGCCTTCAGACTTTGAGACAGCATTGCTGGTGATATCTCCTGTTATACCACCTGCTCTTACCACCTTTTCGCCTGCTACTTTAATGTTTACATCCTCAAGCTTTACATCCGAGACCTTAGCCGTGCTCAGAAGAGTTGAGAAGAGTCCCACATTGCTCTCATCGGAATAGGGAGAATCCTCTCCCGTAACGATGGTGAGGCCCTTTACAGAGTGACCGCGTCCGTTGAAGTTTCCCGCAAAGATCTTATCTAGATTTTTAGCCGCAGCTCCCTCAGCGCCAATGGGATTCCAGTTCTCTGTACCGGAAAGGTCAATATCCTCATCGAGAACGATATATTTGCCGAGGTAATTCTCTCCCTCATCTACGCTTTTGGCAAAGTCCGAAAGCTGAGCTGCTGACCTGATCACAAATGGATCATCGGCACTTCCGCTTCCGCCCTCAAAGCAATCGGGAGCAGCACTTTTTGCCAGAGCGTTCTCTACTGCTTTTTTGATGCCCTCGCAGCTGTAAGTAGCACCGCTAACGGAGTCAATGCCCTCAGTACCGTTGGCAGAGATGATCTCAGGGATAATCTGTTCTGCCTCTTTCCAGTATGTGGGGGATTCGTTCTGGTCTGTAACGTCGATAGCTGTGACCGTGCCCTCAGTAATTGCTACCGATACTGTGATATCGCCGTTAAATCCCTTGGCTGTACCCGTATAGGTACCGTCCTTGTAAACGGTATCCGCATAGGCAGCAGCAAAATGAAGAGAATTCGTCGCAAATGCCGCAGACAGTACGGCACTGAGGATTCTCTTCTTGCTTAGTCTTCTTTTCTTCATTTCTATGACCTCACTTTACTATGGAATGGGTTTATATCACCGTTAGTATATACTAACTATTTTATTATATCACATTGTTATCTTTCTGTCAATAATCTGCTGAATAAAAAGCCCGTATGATAAAAGATGTAAGAGTTTTATCCTCTTACATCTTTTTTATCTTATAGATCTGGGCTTTCAGCCGTGATTTTTTCAGTTATTAATTGCAATTGCAGAGTCCTTCTTTTCTTCGTTAAAGCAGGAGGAACTGTACCGAAGGAAAATAAACAGTGAGGTGGAGCTTTACAGGATAATTGAAAATTATATCAACTTCTATAATTCCGAGCGCCTACATTCAGCCAATCACTATAAATCGCCTGATGAATACGAAGAAGAATATTATTGATGTCCCAACTATCTCTTGAAGATATCTGCTTGTCTTTTTGCCG
>CAMOEP010000385.1 GCA_946612185.1 uncultured Ruminococcus sp. | reverse complement strand
AGACAAATTTAGTAAAAGAAACGGGCGACTTAAATAATTCCCCAAAAATAAATGCAGTTGCCCTGCTAAAATATCCAGTACAGCAGCATTTATTCTTTCAAGCTGACACAGCTCAGCTTGCTGCATATAAAAAAAGCCCCCGGACGAACCGGGGACTTTGAAGTTATGGTTATTCTGTTGTCTGGTTTTGTTCTTTGTAAGCGCTAACGGAATTCTGAGCCTGCTCCTGTATATTTTTTTCTATCTGTTCCTGTTCCTCGGCGATACGCCGCTGAGCAGCTTCCTCCTCCATTCGGCGCAGTTCCTCCATTTCGAGAGCCTGTTCCTTTATACTTTTCAGGTAATTAAGTTCATCTTCTGCCTGTGATGCAGCCTCTTTGTCGATATAACCGTGTTCACTCTGGTTCTCGCTGATAGAATCAACGGTATGCTGAGCCTCGGATATCAATGCGTCATAAAATGTATCGCTGATGAACAGGCTGTTTAATGAAAAACTCTCGTTCAGTTCGCTGGTATTGGACTTCACCTTTAATCCTGTCAGACCGCCGCTGACGGTATTGCTGTAGCCAGTAAGCTGAGAAGCAAAGCGGTACGGCGGAAAATACAGTTTCATATTCATTGCGCTGATACGGTCAACAGGAGGAATAATTGTTGAAACTCCGCCCTGATCTGTCAATATCCACAATGAACAGCTAAGAACTTCTTCCGGGTCAAACTGCGAAACAGCGTCAGTAGCGGTATTGCCGGAAGCGCCGCAGTAAGGGTTTATGAATCCCCAGCCTGGAGAGCCGAAAGGTGAGGCATCTGAGCCGAAGATATCGGTACGGGTGAATTTGCTTTCAGATGGATCTGGCTTTTCGTCCAAGCCGTTTGAGCGTATCGACTTTTCCCACCATGAGCTGCGCTCAGGCAGGTCGGTTATATTGCCGTCCCTTGCGTAGAGAATGTCGTAGAAATAGCCTTCTCCGTCGTACTTTATCTTGTCGTGACCGTAGATAACGTCCACGGTGCAGGCGGCAACTCCAGAACTGTCCTTGATGAAGCAGTTCTGGGAGAAAGATGCCAGTGAGACAACAGTACCGCTGCTATCAACAAGATTATCAGAGAGTGTTGAAAAGTTATTCTCTACAGTTTCAAGCACGTCGCTTTCCATATTATAAAAGGTAAGGGACTGAGCGTCGGATACGTCCTGGTCGGTGAAACGGTAAGCGGACTGCGCTGCTGCAATGAAGTTTGACTGAGTGTAAGTTCCGGTGTACTCCACTGCGCTGACCTGGTTTGTGGGTATACCTGATATTGTGCGGATAAATAAGCGAACCTTAGCGTCGTCGTTTTTGCTGGGTGAGAACGGGCAGCTCATAAGGGGGGTAACGAGCAGGTCATTCTGGACATACCAGCTAAGTGGAACGTCGTAGATAAGGTAGTCCGGGTCATCTGAAAGACCGGATATCTCCCCGGCAGCCATCTGGAAGAACTGGCGGGAACTGTTATCGCTCAATTTGGACATGAAACTGCGGAAAGCGTTGGTCTGCGGCACGAAAGATACCGCTAAAGCCGCCGCAGCGGTAATTGCTATCCATTTAAGCACATTCAGGTGGTTGGGTTTGTCTGTGATATTTTCAAGGTCGCTTACAACGAATCCGCTTTCGGAAAAATCCAGATCATTCTGAGGAAAAGCCCGTGAAGCGATCTTGTCGAAACAGTCAACGGAAGAAGAAAGTTCCTCCATTTTTTCTTTCAGCAGCACTTCCGGTTCTTTTTCGGGTGTATTATTTCTGTTCACTTGTAACACCTGCCTTTTCCTGTAGGATCGTGATAGCCTTTTTGTACCTTGATTTTACGGTAGTTTCGGGGCATTTCATTATCTTAGCGATCTCTTTGAAAGTGAGTTCCGAACAGCACCTCATCACGACGATCTGGCGCTGTTTGTCGTTCAGATATTTAAGCATCTGATTTATAAAAATACTGTCCTCCACAGTCTTATCAGCTTCGCCGTAGCTTTGGATTATAAAATCCTCCATATCACGTTTATGGCGGCGGCGAAGTTCAAGTGCAACGTTGCGGGCGATCTTGTGAATAAAGCCCCTGCCGTCACCCTTGCCGGGGTCGAACTTCTTTATCTGCGAAAGCCGGACGAAAGTCTCGGTAACGCAGTCCTCAGCGAGGTGGTAGTCGGAGGTAATGCTGTAAGCCAGGGCAAACACGCTGTTTTTGAACATGACGTAAAGTTCACTCAGGCTTTCTTTGGAAGTGCCGCAGGTGCTTATCAGAATGTTGACTCTGCCTGGATTTTCCGGGACGTTATCTGTAGTAATTTCTGGAACTATGGCAACTGCACCTCCGCTAAGTAGATTCTGTTCTGCGAGCATAACTCTCACTCCTTCCGCAGCAGGGAGGGTACCCTGGTATCAGCAGCGCAGGGGGCTGCTGTAAAGCGCTTTCATAAACAAGTGATTTGAAAGCACCAAAAAGACGAAAAAAACTGAAAAAATTTCTAAAAAGTTGTTAGCACACACAAACTAATGTGATTTTCAGCCATTTTCTGCGGATATTCAGAACGGTACTTCTATTATATCACAAACTTCCGATGATATCAATACATTTTAATATGCTATTCAGGGCAACAGCATTTACTTTCCGCCATAAAGGGAAAGCTGCTGTCAGCCGTGGAAATGTGGACGGTAAAGAGACTGCCGGGAAAGAAGGAGACAAAAATTTTCGACTATGGATTTTAGGAAGACAGTGCCGGTAAAAATCGGCAAAAGAGGGGAAAAAAG
>CAMOEP010000384.1 GCA_946612185.1 uncultured Ruminococcus sp. | reverse complement strand
TGCAAGCAGATGTGCCGCAAAGCCGTCAGGCGGTCTTTGTGCGGTGTTGCCTTAAAAAAGGAGGCTTGAAACCATGAATATCCAGATAAGACCCGTGGTCATCGGGGACTATGACCTCATCTACCAGCTCTGGTGCAGTACCGAGCAGTCAAAGCGTGCCCTGAATCCTGTTGATGACAGCAGAGAGGGCATTGAGAAGTACCTCAGACGCAATCCCAACACCTGCTTTTTGGCGTATGATGCGGATTCAGACAGCATCGCCGGAGTTATCCTCACCGGTCACGACGGCAGACGTGCTATAGTTCACCACCTTTGCGTACACCCGGAGTTCCGCCGCCAGGGTATTGCCCAAAGGCTTGTCCGGACTGCCGAGGATGCCCTGAAAAAAGAGGGCATCAGCAAGATATTCGGCTTGGTTTTCAAGGATAACGACCCGGCAAACAGCTTTTGGGAAAGCCAGGGCTACACCCTCCGCACTAACCTGAATTACCGCAACAAAAGCCTGAACGAGGACGTTCCTCAGGGCGAATAGCCATAATACAAATGCCCCGGAGCAATTTTCATTCGCTCAGGGGCATTTTTTCAGCCGAAGCACTTCAGGATAATTTCCCGAATCTGCTTCTCGTTTTCTTTTAGCCATTCCAGTTTGCGCCTTAGCTGACTGCACCGCTTTTCGCAGTCCTCACGGGACTTTCCGAAGTAGCCCTCACCGGTGAGGGCATCGGTGCTGTAGCGCATGGCAAGTTCCGCTGTCACCCAGAGTGCGCCGTAGTACAAACTCTGAACCTCTGCCGGGGTCAGCAGTCCGCCCAGACCCTTTGCGAATCCGGCAGTTATCTCCCGGACTTCACCCATGTCCTCAGCGCTGCGAACCATATCACCGTAGTCGATAGCGCAGTAGTGGAGCATCACCGTGTCAAGGTCGATGACCGTCGGTATTTCGCCAAATATGATATTATCAGCCTTTGCGTCGCCGTGTATCACTCGCTTCTTCACTCCGCTGAAACTTTCGCCTATCATCTCCCCTATCCGGGAAAACTCCGGGTCAGCGCCGCCGGACTTTTCGTACTTCCGGAAGTAACTCCGGTAGTCGTGAAAGCCCTCAAGAACCTGCTCCGGCTGGAAGTTCGCCAGTGATGCACGCCGTATAAACCGCCCTATAGCAAAGCCTTGCTGAAAGCGGTCAATTTTCCCGGCTGATTCGGTAAACCGGTACATTCTCCACACTTCGCCTCCGCTCCGGACGAAGAATTTTCCACCGGCTGCCAGGTATTCCGGTATCTTCACCAGTTCCTCGCCCTGAAAAATGTCCATGAGCCGGGTAATATTCCTCATCACCGCCTCCGGGTCATGGAACACTTTGCCGCTGACGGATTGCAGTATATAGCGGTTTTCCGGGGAAGTGACCATGTAGGTGGAGTTGATGTGTCCGGTATTTATCGGCACTGCCTCGGAGTTTTCAACACCGAAGCGTTCAAGAAGTTCAATCAAACTGCACATAGCAAAGCTTGTTCTCCGGAATGAATCCTGCGCTTCTTATCGTCGGGATACTTTCCATATTGCCCGCCCAGCAGCCTGCAACGGGTTCAAGTCCCTTTGAACGGACTACCTGTGCAAGGTGGATAAGAATACTTCTGCCCACACCCTTACGGCGGTACTGAGGAAGGGTGAAGTTTCCGATGTCCGCATAGCCCTCGTTGAATGGCATGGTGCAGTAAGCGCCGTAGCCCAGTATTTCGCCGTCTTTTTCCAGCTTGTAGAAGTGGAGCGCCGGGTCATGGAGGCAGTCTGACCACTGACCGTCTGTCTCGCTGTTGAGACGGTCAAGTTCATCTGCCCTGATCTCGGTGAGACATTCCGCCGGGAAATCTGCCGGCTTATCGGGTTCGCCGTAGGTATAGTTGTAAGCCTGTGTGCGGAAAGTGCCGGAGGGAACACGCATTATCACCGAGCAGAACTCCTTGTCATTTGTTGCGGTAAGCGCTGCACGAACATCGTAATCCCTGATAAGCGTCATAAGCACATCACCTGCGGCGCTGCGGTAATTTTCAGTGAGGTGGAATCCGGTCAGCATCTTTCCGCCGTCCCAGCCGTCGCTTACGGACACAAATCCTGCTGATACGCCGTCGATCCCAACAGCATAGCAAGTTTCGCCGAACAGCATACCATTGTGGAAAGCATCGTTGACCCGTCCTATTTCGTCATAGTACTCCTTGATGTGATGAGTCATACGCTCCCACTGGGTTTCAGTAAATCGTATATTCATATTTACCTCCGAAAAAAACGCTGCTACCGTGGGATTCCCACCGATAGCAGCGGTATAGATCTATGTGTACAGGTTCTTAGTTTTTAAGGCTGTGCATAGGTGCAGGGATACGTCCGCCACGGTTTATGAACTTAGCCGCTGACTTGTCCCTGATAGGCATTACAGGGCCGCTTCCCAGAAGTCCGCCGAATTCGAGAGTCTCGCCCTCCTTCTTGCCGATAGCCGGGATAAGGCGAACTGCTGTAGTCTTGGTATTTACCATACCGATAGCAGCTTCGTCAGCAATAATAGCGGATATAGTCTCAGGAGCGATATCTCCGGGAACTACTATCATATCCAGACCAACTGAGCAAACCGCAGTCATAGCCTCCAGCTTTTCAAGGCTGAGAACGCCTGCAACTGCTGCGTCTATCATACCAGCGTCCTCGGACACGGGGATAAATGCGCCTGAAAGTCCTCCTACGGTGGAGGAAGCCATTACGCCGCCCTTCTTTACTGCATCATTGAGCATTGCAA
>CAMOEP010000383.1 GCA_946612185.1 uncultured Ruminococcus sp. | reverse complement strand
ATATCGCAGGAAATTCCGAAATATAGATGTGCGGGCCCTGTGCAACAAGACACCGTGAACCATGTCAGGCGGGAGACCGAGCAGCATTAAGCGGACCGTATTGTGTGCCGCAGCCAGCCTGCACATCTATGTTCCGGAATTTTTTTCAAACGGAGGTGTTAATGTGAAAACTCTTACTGAGATCTTCGGTAATACCGTTGATAAGTTCTTCAAGGCTTTCTGGTTCAGCAGTGCTGCCGCCGGTATCACTTCTTACCTGTGCTTCACTTTCTTCCAGCTTAGTGGCGTTTCGCCTGCCGCTCAGGACCTTATAATTCCAGCCATTATAATACAGCTTATCGTGTTTACTTTCTACTTCGCTATCAATTTCCATAAGGGTTTCCACAAGTATGACTCCGACATCATCGGCAAGGCTTTCGTCGGCATCACTAAAAAATGCCGCATCTTCGCTGATTCTCTTGACCTCCTCATAGACCATAAATTCAACGCCGCTCTGAACGGTTTCCAGAGCCTTGAGGAGGACTACAGCGACGAACTCAATACCTGCGAACAGGCTGTTCTGAGATTCTATATCGGCAGATGCTACGACGTTATGGGATACTTCCCCAACGCTCTCAAATGCTATGAGGACAGCCAGAAACTCGGCATGAATAATAATATCCTCCCCCTGCTTATGGCAAGATGTACCGGCTCTAACGGCGATACCGGCGAGGCTTTACAGATATATAACTCTATCCTCAGCAATAAAAAAAGCCCCTACCGCCTGTACGTCCGTACCGATATCGGCAAAATGTTCCTGCGGGAAAATGACGCTGCCACCGCTATGAAATGGTTCAGCGAAGCTATCGAGCATAGACAGAACTACGCCGACGCTCTCGGCGGTGCGGCTATCGCCCAGACTATGCTCCACCACTTCAAGGAGGCTGAGGAACTATATAAAGCCGCTATCGTAAACCGTATAAACGATTCCAGAGGCTTTACCGCTTACTATAAGGAAGTTCAGGCGGCGGCTCTCCTGGAAAGCCATGCTGACAATAACGATTCGTCCGACACTAAAGGAGTATCTTGATGTATAAGGCTTTGTACCGCAAGTGGAGACCGCTTACCTTCGATGACGTGATCTCCCAGCAGCAGGTGACGGATACACTCAAAAACCAGATATTGACCGGGCGCACCGCCCACGCTTACCTTTTTACAGGCTCTCGTGGTACTGGTAAGACTACCTGCGCCCGTATCCTCGCTAAAGCAGTTAACTGCCCGAATATGGTCGGCGGCAACCCCTGCCTTGAATGTGAGATATGCCGTGAAGCCGACAACGGCACTCTTACCGATATCGTCGAAATTGATGCCGCTTCCAATAACGGCGTTGACGATATCCGTGAACTCCGTGACGGCGCTGTATACTCCCCGGAGAAGTGCAGATTCAAGGTGTATATCATCGACGAGGTGCATATGCTCTCCGTTCCGGCTTTTAATGCTATGCTTAAAATCATGGAAGAACCGCCGCCGTATGTGAAGTTTATCCTCGCTACTACCGAGATACAGAAAGTTCCGGCGACTATCCTCTCCAGATGCCAGAGGTACGATTTCCGCAGGATACGCCCTAAGGACATCGCTTCCCGGCTTATGTTCATCGCTTCTCAGGAGAATATCAGCCTCTCCCAGGAGGGCGCTGACCTTATCGCTAAGATCGCTGACGGCGGTATGCGTGACGCTGTTTCCCTCCTTGACCAATGTTCCGTCAGGGCGGAAAATATCACCGCTGATACTGTCTCCGAAACTGCCGGTCTTGCAAGCCGTGACTACCTCTATGAGCTGCTCGACGCTGTTTCCGCCGGCGATACCTCAAAGGCGCTGAATATAGTAAGTACCCTGTATGATATGTCAAAAGACCTGCAAAGGCTCTGCGAGGAACTTATCCTCCAGCTTCGCAATATCATGCTTCTGAAAGCTTCCCCCGATACCGCTGAGGATATGATAGTATGCCTGCCGGAGGAAATGGACAGGCTCAGAAATTTAGCCGAAAATTCCTCCCTCGACGATATCATGTTCCGTATCGGTCAGCTTCAGTCCGCTTATGACCGTATGCGCTACGCCATGAACCGCCGGGTGGAACTGGAAATGTCGCTGATACGCATTTGCAGCGGCGCTCCGGCTGTGCAGAGCAGCGCTGCGGTTTCCCCGGAACTCATTGACAAAATAAAGTTCCTTGAAAAGAAACTTTCACAGATACAGAATAGCCCCGCAAACCCCGGAAATGCTCCGGCAAATAACGGGCGCATATCCCTCTCTGTCAACAGCCCTGCCCCGGAAATGGAGCCGAAGCCTACTGTTGACCTGAGAAATATCGACATGAGCCAGACTTCCCCCTGCCAGCGCTGGGGCGAGGTGGTGGAGGAAATGCGCAGACGCAACCCTTCACTCGCTGCCTGCCTTGAAAATTCCTATGCGTCTACTATCGGCAACGTTATCTTCATCACCGCCGTAAACCCCATGTTCATCGAGCTTATCAAGAAGATAAAGGAAAACGCTATCGCCCTGAATGTGGTCATTAACGACGTTCTCGGTCAGCGGTTCATCGTCCGCAGCAGATGCGAGACTACCGTGGAGGAGCAGAAGAATATTGCAGAGGCACTCATAAATAAAGCTAAAAACAGTCAGATAGATACTGCTGTTGATAATAATTCCAATTAATAAAGGAGATCTTAGAAATGAAAGCAAGAATTCCCAAGAACATGGGCGGCGGCGCTCAGAATATGAACCAGATGATAAAGCAGGCTCAGA
>CAMOEP010000382.1 GCA_946612185.1 uncultured Ruminococcus sp. | reverse complement strand
CCGCTTCATTCTCACTGCTGTATGCAAGCATATTGTCCTCGCAGTAGAAATAGTGTACGGAGTAAACTTTATCAACAATGTTGAAACTGCTTATCATTCCGGCTTTTTTCAGTATTTCGCACATATCCTGGAGTTCAGTCACATTGGAATAATACTCCAAAGTCTTTTTGCCGTCTGTTTTAGCGGAGATCACCTTCCTGCTGCCGTCACCGAAAGCAGTATCCAGCCACAGAACATCGCCGTACTTTTCCTGTAAAAGTGCTTCTGCTGCCTCAGTTGTAACTGACTCTGCAAGAGTGAGACAAGCGTGCTTGAAAACGTCCTTTTCATCAACACCGATAAACTCCGTTCCGTCAGCGTTAACGTAAACATCTTCATATTCACCTGCATTAGTTCCGTCCCAAAGTGACCAGTCAAACAGATGCCAGTCATCAACTGCGCCATAACCTCCGGACATTTCAGTGCCTATAAGTTCCTCCAGTGCGGGGATAGTGTCACGGTCGGTATACACAGCATCAGCCGGAACTGCACTAACTGCGGAAAGTGCCATTATAAATGCCATAGCTGCGGAATATGCCCTCTTTTTCATCATATTGATTACCTCCTTTATAATGGGCGTGGATTTGTTTCTTTACCTATTAGTCGCAGTAACGGCGGCAATGTCTAAGCATTTTTCCGGATTTGTATACCTGCACAGTTTTTCGGGTTTGTCTTGTGCATATATAACAAAGGGCTGCGCAGACTATTCCACGCAGCCTTTGGGCTATTTTGTAAACGCCGCTTCCTTTTCCCGGATAAAGTAGCCCTGCGCCGCATTGCACACCGGGCAGTTGCGGGGTGGCTCTGAACCGATGTGGATATGACCGCAGTTCAGGCATATCCATACCTCCTGGGTGGAGTCGCTGCGGAAAAGTGCGTCCTGCTCCATAAGCCCGGCGTAGTAGTCGAATCGCTCCAGGTGACTTTTCTCTATCTCCCCTATCATGCGGAACTTGTCCGCTATATCCTGAAAACCCTCGCTTGCGGCGATCTTTGCGAAGTCCGGGTATATCACCTCCGCCTCCTCACGCTCGCCCTTTGCGGCAGCGTCGAGAAGCTGTTTCACGTCGGTGTAAACGTCCGCCGGGAATCCTGCGCAGATGTCGATATTCTCCCCGGCACACTCCCCCAGCAGCTTGAAGAACACCATAGCATGACGCTCCTCCTGCTCGGCGGTAAACCGGAACATTCGCTCTATTCCCACAAGTTTCTGCTGCTGTGCGGTAAGCGCCGCCATATAGTACCGCTGCCGTGACTGGCACTCTCCGGCAAATGCACGCATAAGGTTTGTACGGGTCTGGCTTTCCTTAAAATTCAATGGGCATACCTCCTTTTACAGGAAGTATGCCCATTATTTATAGTATTATACCAATCACAAAAAGGGCGGACTTTTTACCGTCCGCCCCAAATTTGTTAAATTAGTTTACGCTTCTCTTAACATAAGATGTGTGGAGAATGTGGTGAGCCTTCTCGCTTCCGGGCTGACCGAAGAATTCCTCATAAACCTTCTTGATAGCAGGATTCTCGTGGGACTGTCTCAGAGGCATTGACTTATCCAGGTTGTAGAGAACCTTAGCTCTCTCAGCTCTGATGTCAACGAAGTTTCTTATGCCCATAGGAACCTGAGGCTGACCGCCGCCGTTTACGCAGCCGCCGGGACAAGCCATGATCTCGATGAACTGAGCGTCGCACTCGCCGCTTCTGATCTTGTCGAGGATCTCTCTTGCGTTGGACAGACCGCTTGCAACAGCAACCTTAACTTCCATACCGCCAACATTGTAAGTAGCAGTCTTGATACCCTCTGTACCTCTAACCTCAGGCAGGTCGGTAAGATTCTCGCCTGTAAGGGTGTGAACAGCAGTACGGAGAGCAGCCTCCATAACACCGCCTGTAGCGCCGAAGATAACGCCAGCACCAGTGGAGATACCCAGCGGATCGTCGAACTTCTCATCAGGCAGACCCAGGAAGTTGATACCTGCACGCTCGATCATTCTTGCCAGCTCACGGGTTGTGAGAGCAATGTCAACGTCAGGAACGCCAGCAGCAGACTGGTGATCTCTGCCGATCTCGAACTTCTTAGCTGTACAAGGCATAACAGATACCATAACGATATTCTTAGGATCAATGCCCATTTTCTCAGCGTAGTAAGTCTTAGCTGTAGCGCCGAACATCTGCTGAGGAGACTTGCAGGTTGAAAGGTGATCGAGAAGATCAGGATAGTAATGCTCGCAGAACTTGACCCAGCCAGGTGAGCAGGAAGTTATCATAGGCAGTACGCCGTCGCCCTTCACACGCTCGATGAACTCGTTAGCTTCCTCCATGATAGTAAGGTCAGCAGCGAAGTCGGTATCGAATACCTTATCGAAGCCCAGTCTGCGCAGTGCAGCAGCCATCTTGCCCTCAACGTTTGTACCGATAGGCAGACCGAATGCTTCACCCAGACCAGCTCTTACAGCAGGAGCAGTCTGAACCAGAACTGTCTTCTCAGGATCAGCGATAGCAGCTAAAACGTCCTTTGTGAAGTCCTTCTCAGCGATAGCACCAACAGGACATACAGCGATACACTGACCGCAGGATACGCAGCTTGTCTCGCCCAGACCCATATCGAATGCAGAGCCGATGAATGTCTTGAATCCTCTCTCGTTAGCGCCGATAACGCCGATGCCCTGTGTCTTGGAGCATACAGCTACGCAGCGGCGGCAGAGGATACACTTGTTGTTGTCACGGTACATATGAGCAGCAGTATT
>CAMOEP010000381.1 GCA_946612185.1 uncultured Ruminococcus sp. | reverse complement strand
CAGACCTCTGGAAGAAGGAGATCGCTGAGATGAGAAGATACTACGATGAGGACATCGCTGCTAAGGGCGGCAAGATCCCCCAGGATCTCTACGACGAGCTTGACAAGATCGAGGCAAGACTCAGCAAGTAATAATTCCTTTATATATTTCAAATGGCTTCCCGGCAAAACGGGGAGCCATTTGTGTATAGGCAACACCGCACAAAGACCGCCTGACGGCTTTGCGGCACATCTGCTTGCATATTTTCCGGCATCTTGCACACAAATTTCTTGACATACGTCAGTATGCCTGCGAAATTTATGCACAATCTGCCGAAAAATCTGACTACGCATCTGCACCACAATCTCTGTGCGGTGTTGCCTATAGGAACTTTTGAGGTGACATATGATATACCTTCTTGATGATGAATACGGTATCAGGAACTTCGTCCTCTATGCCCTGCAAAGCTGCGGAATGGATGCAGAGGGGTTTGAACTGCCGTCACAGTTCTGGGCGGCAATGGACAGACAGATTCCTGACCTTTTGCTGCTGGATGTCATGCTGCCGGAGGAGGACGGTATCTCCATACTCCGCCGGCTGCGCAGCAATGAGCAGACCAGACGGCTGCCGGTGATAATGCTTTCCGCTAAAGGCTCTGAGCCGGATAAGGTGGAGGGACTCGACAGCGGCGCTGATGACTATATCGCCAAGCCATTCGGCACTATGGAACTTATCTCCCGTATCAAAGCCGTTCTGCGCAGAACTGAGCGTGATGAGCTGGAGCGACCGGAGCATATGCTCGAAGGAGGAACGTCCTACAGAGCCGGCGGTATCACTATGATACCTGCAAACCATGAGGTCTACGCTGACGGCGTGGAAGTGGCGCTCACCCTGAAAGAGTACGACCTGCTTCAGGTGCTTCTGAAGAATAAGGGGCAGGCTTTCTCCCGTGATACGCTGCTGAAAATGGTCTGGGGCTACGACTTCTCCGGCGAAAGCAGAACAGTCGATGTGCATATCCGTACCCTCCGTTCAAAGCTTGGGGAATGTGGCGATATGATCGAGACTATCCGTGGAGTGGGCTATAAGATAGGCGGCAGCAGATGACAAGGAAAATATACCTGAGCGTTATGACGGTATCGGCGCTGGCGGTAGTGGCGGCAATGCTTTTCCTGACGCTGCTGATGCATGAGATATATCTGGATAACTCCCTGCGTGAGATGCGTCAGCAGGGCGAGATAATCGCTTCCGGAATGAATCTCAGCGGCGGACAGTTCCTCCGGATGACGAATATGGGAAGTCTGCGTGTTACCTGGA
Source organism: uncultured Ruminococcus sp. (assembly GCA_946612185.1). Taxonomy (GTDB): domain Bacteria; phylum Bacillota; class Clostridia; order Oscillospirales; family Ruminococcaceae; genus Ruminococcus. The sequence continues at coordinate 1,494 of CAMOEP010000381.1, read as the reverse complement.
TAGCCAGCAACGGCAGGGTAATATTCGATAACGAAAGTGACCCAAGTAAAATGGATAACCACTCCGACCGTGAGGAAGTTATCCAGGCGCTTGACGGCGGTTCAGGCAGCGCCCTGCGGTACTCAAAAACCATTCTGCATACAACTCTGAACTACGCCCAAAGGCTCAACGACGGCAGTATCATAAGGGTATCCGGCGAAAGTCCGTCTATATCCATGATGCTTACGAAGATGCTCCAGCCGCTTACGGTGATAATCCTTGTGCTGATACTCGGCTCGCTGCTTATGGCATCGCTGATGTCGAAGCATATCGTTAAACCTATAAACAATATCGACCTTGACCGCCCGGACGTGAAAAGCTGCTACAAGGAACTTGAACCCCTCCTGGGCAGACTGCGTGAGCAGAACCTCCGGGTTTACCGCCAGATGGAAGAACTCAGCCAGAACCGTGAGCAGTTTAGCCTTATCACTGAGAGTATGAAGGAGGGACTGCTGGTCATCGACCCGAAGAACGTTATCCTCGCCAGCAATTCCAGTGCGTATACGCTTCTTGGGGCGGAAAAGTCGGAGCATCAGAGCGTATTTGCCCTCAATCACAGCGAACGGTTCAGACGATGCGTGCAGAACGCTATGGGCGGCAGGTTCGATGAGTTCGTCCTGGAGACTGACGGCGGACAGCGGAAGATCATCGCCAGTCCAGCAAGCGGAGCAGGCAGAGTAAACGGCGTAGTCATGTTCATTATGGACGTTACCGAGCAGCAGGAGCTTGAGAATATGCGCCGGGAGTTCACGTCGAATGTCTCCCACGAACTGAAAACCCCCCTTACCACTATTTACGGCATGGCTGACCTGCTTGCCGGGGGGATAGTGAAGCAGGAGGACGTTGCCGGGTTTGGTGAAAATATCCGCCGGGAAGCCGACCGGCTCATTACCCTGATAAATGACATAGTTTCCCTGTCGAAGCTGGACGAGGACTCCATTCCCCGTGACGACGAGGAGATCGACATATACCAGCTTGCCCAGGAGATAATCAGCCGCCTGAAAATGAACGCCGACGCTGCCGGAGTTACCGGAAGTCTCACCGGTGAACACGTTACTGTCAAGGCGAATCGTACCGTACTGGACGAGGTGCTGTTCAATCTTTGCGACAATGCGGTAAAGTACAACAAGGCAGGCGGACGGTATGAGGTGAAAGTTTCGCATATCCCCACAAGGGCGCTGATAACCGTGACCGACACCGGAACAGGCATACCTGCCGGACATATCGACCGTATCTTCGAGCGCTTCTACCGTGTGGACAAGAGCCGCAGCCGCCGTATCAAGGGAACGGGTCTGGGGCTTTCCATAGTCAAGCACGGTGTAAACTATCTGGGCGGAAGTATCCGTGTAGAGAGTGAACCGGGCAAGGGGACAGCATTTATAGTAGAATTGCCTGTAAAATAGGGCGTGTTGACACTATAATAATGCGCAGATTTTTGAGCAGAATTTCTACGCA
>CAMOEP010000380.1 GCA_946612185.1 uncultured Ruminococcus sp. | reverse complement strand
CCAATGAATTTGTAAGGCTTAAATATACTGACTACACCCACTATGGCTTTATAAACGAAGAATCAGACTGCCATTTGTACCACTATCTGAAAAATACCGGCATAACCACAAATGCGAAGGGCAAGGTATTCAGTTTCCTGCATACCAGTTTTGCCCACGATATAAACGATGAGCTTACTCAGGAGATCCTGGGATATACCAGTGAAGATAACCATGTTACCATAAGGGCTTCCTATGAAATGATAGATGAGCTTTTCAGACAGATGAAGGAGAAGGGTATCTATGACAGCTCCACTATAATCCTTGCCGCTGACCACGGCGAGATACCTAAGTTTATCGAGATACCGGAGGGAAAGGACATAACCGAGACTTATCCGGCATCGCTGATGATAAAACCTGCCGGCGCTGAAAGGAAACCCCTGGTGGTAAATGACGATGACAGCCTTTCAACTGCGTATTTTGCCGCAAGTGTACTGGAGTACGCCGGCATCGACCACTCAGAGGTCGGCTATTCCTATAATGATGTTATCGCTATGGAGGATCAGCCGGACAGATACTATGCGGCAGAGTATGCCACAAACCCGATGCTTTACAAGATAACAGGCAATGCCTTTGACCTTGAAAACTGGCATCTGATACAGCAGGCAAGCGGAAGGAACAAGAAGTAACTATGGAAGATAATCTCAGGAACCTTAAAGTAATGACAGCGTACAGAGGTACGAACTACCACGGCTTTCAGCGCCAGAGCAACGCTCTGACAGTGCAGGAGGTACTGGAAAGGTGCGTATCAAAGGTACTTAATGAGCCGGTGACCATTACAGGCTGTTCAAGGACGGATACAGGAGTTCATGCGAACAACTTCTGCTTCAACGTAAAGACCCACAGCAGTATACGCAATATCGGATTTGTCAGGGGAGTAAACGGCGAACTTCCGGACGATATATCCATTCTTTCCTGCCAGGACGTTCCACTGGACTTTCATGCCAGGTATGACTGCAAGGGAAAGGAGTACATCTATAAGATGCACTGTAATGAGTCCAAAGACCCGTTCACCACTGACCTTGCATTCCACTACCGCCGGAAATTCAATATCCAGGCGGCAAGAGAAGCGGCAGCCTGCCTGGTGGGAGAGCATGATTTCGCCAGCTTTTGTGCTGACTGTACAAATGTTTCAACAACAGTACGCACTATCTATTCCCTTGATATAGAAAATAATGGTGATTCTGTGATAATGCTTGTAAAAGGCAATGGTTTTCTGTATAATATGATTAGGATAATCGCCGGCACGCTTATGGATGTAAGCGAGGGCAGGATAAGCCCCTCAGATATGCCGGCTATCCTTGCGGCAAAAGACCGCCTTAAAGCCGGCAGAACGGCTATGGCTCACGGGCTTTACCTTAACCGGGTCTTTTACTCTGAAAGTGAACTTCACCAGGAAACTGAAATAAATAATATATTATGCTAAATAAAAGTTGGGGATAACAAATATGAAAGGAGGAAATCGGCTTGCCAATGTATGACTCCACTGATATGCTGGATTTCAAAAAGAAACAAAAACGAAAGAAACGGCTTATCAGGGTAGTTCTGATACTGCTCCTGCTTGCAGGTGCAGCGGCTGCGTATCTTACTCAGGAACTATGGCTGCCTAAAATAAGAAATTTCAACAGGCAGTACCAGACCATTATCAATGACGGCGCTCTCGCTGAGGGCAACTTCCCTATTATGATAAACAGCGGTGCTGATTACCAGATAGATTACTCCGGCAATTACCTGACAGTTCTCAGTGATTCCACGGTTTATTTCTATTCTGACGAGGGAGGACTTATCAAACATATCCAGCACGCATATACTAATCCTGTGATGCTATCCGCCAGCGGCAGGGCGCTTCTGTATGAAAGAGGCGGCGATGAATTCTGCCTTGAGGACGCTAATAACACCCTCTACGAAAAGAGATTCAATGACAGAAAGATCATGTTCGCCAGACTCAGTGAGGAGGGATATACCGCTGTGGTCACTACTTCTGAGAAGTACCACTGCGAGATAATCGTATATGACCGTAAGGGCGCAAGCATCTATGAGCGAAAATGCGTGGAGCTTGTAAATGACATCAGCTTCCGTGAGGGCAGTGAAGGCTGTGTTATCAGCTATGTTTACGCCGAGAACGGCAGTCTCGTCACTTCCGTCCAGAACGTTGATTTCACCAAAGACGGCGAACTCTGGAGCAGTCCGGGACTTGATACCTTCGGGCTTGATGTGTACAGCTATTCCGGCGGCGCATTCCTTGTGGGCATTGATGCCTGCGGATATGTGGACAATGCCGGCAATATAACCTCATTTTTCCGCTATGAGGCTGACCTTGCAGGCGGCGCAAGCTGTAATGGACAGTCGGCGGGGATACTTAACAATGAAGAGCGCAGACAGTATACGGCAGTGCTTTTCGACGGCGGAGGGCGTGAGCCGGTGCTTGTAGGGCTGTCTTCGCCGCTGATAGATGTTCATGTTGAAGACGGGCTTGCCTACGTTATGACCAGCGATGCCATATTCGCCTACGATTTTACCGGCACTCTGCGTTCAACTGCCAAGGTAAACGATTCCTATACCGGATTTGAGAGAAGCCAGAAGCACATCTATCTCAAGAGCTTCAATAAGATCGACCGGATAGACTATAACAGTTAATGCGGTGTTGCCTTAAAAATGATTCCAACTTGTTTGTAAATATGAAAGGAGGAGTACAGGAGATACAAAACCTGTACGATAATAATTATGGATACTCAATTCTGGTGGTTTTACGAT
>CAMOEP010000379.1 GCA_946612185.1 uncultured Ruminococcus sp. | reverse complement strand
TGACATTGCTCTCCTGGAGGTACTGCTGAGTGGTCTTGTTCTTTATCATCTTGTCCAGAGTTTCACGAAGCTGCATACCAGCCCGGTTTATTTTCCGGCGAATTGCAGCCAGTTCCGCACTTGCAGCGTCGGCTATTTCATTCTCGGAAACTATGGAACGCTCCAGTTTTTCCAGCAGCCAGTCATTTGGTGCAAGCTGTGAAAAGAGGTAGGAAAGTTCAGTCTCGATGTTCTCGCAGCTTCCATACCAGCGATGGAGGTCACGCACCTGGCGAAGCATAGCGGCTATGTCCATAAGGTCACGAAGGGAAACTATCGCCCCTGACCTTGCTCTTGCAGCGGTGGTGGAAACGTCCTTGAAATTTGCGAAAGGAGGAGTGCCGAACTGCACCGCAAGGGAGAGCGCCTGACTTGTTTTGAGGCACTCATACCGCACACGTTCGCAGTCGTTGTCGGGGCGCAGAGCGAGAGCCATGCGCTTAGTTTCCTCATTTGAGCAAAGTTCAGCAAGAGAATCGAGAATCTTGTCGAGTTCAAGTGTTTTGAGGTATTTATCCATTAAGTATCTCCTGTATTAAGTTCCGGAAACTGATTTGTAGAAATCGAGGGTCTTGAAGCCACGTTCCAGGTGGGTTTTCAGGTACGCCTCGGAAACGGCGGACAGGCGCTTCTGAACGCTGTCAGTGACCCGGAAACTGAAAAGTCTGTCCCAGTCAGCGAGTACGATGTAGCGTATCGCCTGAAGAACAGGCATTCTTACTTTATAATAGTTATCGGAAGCATCGCCGCCGAAGCAGCCGGTGCAGAAATATCCGCCGTCGCTGAGGCAGAAAAAGAGTTCCTCCGGCTCAGGTTCGCCGCAAGCCTGACAGCCCATGATATCGGGCATGAAGCCGATCTCGGACATAAGGCGGAGTTCAAAAATACTTTTGAGCATAGCCTCCGGGCGCAGACCTTTTTCGAGAAAGTGGAGGGAGTTGAGCATAAGCCGAAGAACCTCCCCGCAGTCCTCGTCCTCGTTAATGGCGTATTTCAGCACATCAGCGAAGTAGCTGGCGAGGGAGATCCTGGAAAGCTCCTCACGCAGACCGTAGAAAATGCGGATAGGCTCGCAGCTATCCAGGTAGAACTGCTCCCGGCGCAGGTTTATGCAAAAGCGGGAGTAGGCGAAAAGCTGGGTAGAGCTGCCGGATCGGCCGCTAAGGCGTTTAGCGCCCTTGACGGCGATCTCGACGATGCCCTTTTCTCTGGTGAGAACATCAACAAACTTGTCCTGTTCGCCCACTGAGCGTTCCTTCAGGACTATTCCTTCGAGAGTTATCATCTTGAGTATTATCCTTTGCAGCCGAGTAAGCCAGGTAGTCCTCTACCCTGCCGGACTCAGCGAAAATGTTCCACATATCCTCCGCAGACATACCTATTTCCTCCTTTCCGGCTAAAGCCGTTCAGAAGTAGTATGCCACGTTTTTTATGTGAAATTCTCATTTGGCGGAATTTTTTTAATTCGTAAATAGTTAGTTCTCGGAAAGTCCGAAACTGCGTATAAGTCCCTCACGGTTACGCCAGTCCTCCTTGACCTTGACCCAGCAGCGCAGGTTCACCTTTATCTGGAAGAAGTCCTCCAGTTCAAGGCGTGCGGCGGTGGAAGCCTTTTTCAGCATTGCTCCGCCCTTGCCGATGATTATGCCCTTGTGGGACTCCCTCTCGCAGTAGATAACGGCAGAAATATCAAGGATATCCTTGTCATCACGCTCGCTCATTTCCTCAACTGCAACAGCGATACCATGGGGTACTTCATCGCTGAGGAGTTCCAGCAGCTTCTCCCTTATCATCTCCCCAGCCAGAACCTTCTCCGGCTGGTCGGTTATCATATCATCAGGGAAGAAATGGACAGACTCCTCCGCCATTGAGAGCAGTTCCTCGATAACGATATCCACGCCGTTATTCTCGGTAACGCTTATCGGAACGACCGCCTTGAAGTCCACCTTAGATGTGACATCAGCGATAACTGCGGCTAAATCGTCCTTATTGCGCAGCAGGTCTATCTTATTGATAACGAGGATCACCGGCATTTTCTGGTCATTGAGCGACCTGAGAAGCTTCAGTTCCGGGTCATTTATCTTCTTGGTGCAATCCATGACGAACATGACCGCATCAATATCGCTGACGGACTCCTTCACGGTATTGAGCATATGCTCGCTGAGTTTATTCACCGGCTTATGCAGACCTGGGGTGTCGAAGAAAACAAGCTGAGCGTCGTCGATATTGCGAATACCGGTGATACGGGTGCGGGTGGTCTGGGGCTTACTGCTGACGGAGGCGATCTTCTCGCCTACGATAGCGTTGAGGAGGGAAGATTTTCCGGCATTAGTCCGTCCGGCGATAGTAACGAAAATGGTCTTTGGCATTACTCTGCCTCACTACGGGTAACGAAAGTAGCGTCACGGGAAATTCCCAGCTTTTCGAGGACTGACTCCTCCTTCTCACGCATGATGCGCTGGTCGAGCTGACTTGTTTCGTGGTCGTATCCCAAGAGGTGAAGCATGGAATGAACGGTCAGGAAGCCTATTTCACGCTCCAGTGAATGACCGAAGTTCTGAGCCTGCTTAACGGCAGTTTCCAGGGATATAACAACGTCACCAAGCTGAACAGCGCCGGTTTCGGGGTTAATTTCCTCAGTACCGTCCTCGCTTGTGAGGGGGAACGAAAGAACGTCGGTAACGCTGTCCTTATTACGGTAGACCTTGTTGAGGTTCTTTATCTCGTTATTGCTTACGAATGAAACGCTTACCTCA
>CAMOEP010000378.1 GCA_946612185.1 uncultured Ruminococcus sp. | reverse complement strand
CCCCTTTTTCCCCTTAGGTTTCCCCCTTTGAAACCCCTTTCCTGAACCCCTTTTTCCCCCTCTTTTGCCGATTTTTACCGGCACTGTTTTCCTAAAATCCATAGGTCGAAAATTTAGGCAACACCGCAAAGCCGTCAGGCGGTCTTTGTGCGGTGTTGCCTTATATCCCGTACTTTATCTGTATCCGGCTGAGTTTCTCGCCAAAGGGCTTTGCAAGCAGGCTAAGAAACAGCAGATTCGATGCCGCATATGACACCGTGTAGGGAATCGCCGTCCCAAGCGCCGCAATGTACAGGTCAAGGCGGAATCCCTCGGCGTACCAGAGTACTGTCCATATGTCCATGATGAACGAGTACCCAACTCCTGCCACAAAACCGTAGCATAGGAGAAGTACCCGGTTTCGTTTAAGCGGCTCACTGAGTATCCCGGCGAAAAGCCCTATCATTCCCCAGGCAAGCATCTGGAACGCCGTCCACGGCCCTTGCCCGAAGTAGAAGTTCGAGAGTATGGCAGTCAGCGCTCCCACCAGGAAGCCTGCCTCGCCGCCCAGGTACATTCCGGAGATTATGGTCAGCGCCGATATGGGTTTCAGGAACGGTATGAATCGCCCCGCAAAGCACAGCGCCGTCATTACTGATACTATCACAAGCCGCCGTGTGCCGGTGGACTTGCGCTCGAAGCCTGCCGCAAACAGCAAGAGCGCCAGTGCCGCAACGCCCAGGGATATGATGATGTGCCGCTTTCTTCCGAAAACCGCCGAACCAGCTATTGTAAGAACCGGTATCGCCGCAAATGGCACGAACACACGGATAAATTTCCGCAGTCCGCTGTCTTTTATCACGATCACTTCCCTGCCCCCTTTCTGCCGTTGAGGGTGCAAAGCTGCGCCGCCTGAGATACTGTTACCGCCTTGTCGTACCAGCCCCGTGTCATTCGGCTGGCGGCGGTGGTGTAGAAATTGTTGCAGGAGAAGAAGTTTTCCGGCGTTCCCTCGGAAACTATCCGTCCCCCGAAGAACATTGCGCAACGGTCAGCCGCTTCTGCCGCAAACTCAACATCGTGAGTTACTGCGCATATGGTCACGCCCTCAGCTTTCAGCCGACGGAGTACTCCGGTGAACTCGCTCTTTGCCTGGGCATCAAGTCCCTTTGTTGGCTCGTCCAGCAGGAGCAGTTTTGGCTTCGACGCAAGCACTTTCGCCAGTGCCGCAAGCTGCTGCTGTCCGCCGGAAAGGTCGTAGGGGTGCTTGTCCAGAAGCGGCGACAGGTCAAAGGGCAGCGACTTCCAGTCAGCGCTGCATTCTTCCAGTTCCTCCCGGAGAGTATTTCTCAGGAAAACCGTCTGCACGTCCTGGGGCATCATGGCAAGACATTCCCGGTAAAGGCTCTGTTCACGATATTTTTCAAGCTTTTTCCCGAAAACCTCTATCTTGCCGCTGTACGGGCGGATAAGTCCTGCTGCCGCACGGAGGGAGGTGGTTTTGCCTGAGCCGTTTCCGCCAAGGATACAAAGAAGTTCACCCTGGTAAACTTTCAGGCTCATGCCGTCCAGAATGTCCTTTCCCTCACGGCTGTACCGGAAGCATACCTCCTTGAATTCCAGCGCAGGAGTTTCCAAAGCGGTATACTCCTTTTCCTCAAGGCTGCGGACTGTGTTTCCGTAGTTCTGCTCAATGAAATTGCGCCCCTCCCGGACTGTCAGCGGACTTTTCCCCTCGCCGCCAAGCATCGCAAACAGCCGTGAAGCTGCCGGCATACCTGCCATAACTCCGGGTCTGCCGCCGAGAGTACCAAGTACCTCCGCAGGCGCAGCGTCAGCGATAAGTCTTCCCTGCTCCATGACCAGAAGCCGGTCACACAGGGGAACTAAGTCCTCCAGACGATGCTCTGCAATGAGTATAGTAAGGGAGAAGTCGCTGCAAAGCCGTTTCAGGGTAGCTATGAAGTCGGCGGCAGCTATGGGGTCAAGCTGTGCAGTAGGCTCGTCCAGGATAAGCAGCTCCGGCTGCATGACCAGCACCGCCGCCAGGTTGAGAAGCTGCTTCTGTCCGCCGGAAAGCTGCGAAACGTCCCGGTCGAACCAGTCACCTATCCCGAAATAGCTTGCCATTTCAGCAGTTCTCCGGGCGATCTCCTTTGGCGGAACTCCCAGGTTTTCCAGTCCGAATGCCAGTTCATGCCATACCTTGTCAGTAACTATCTGCTGCTCCGGTCTTTGCATAACGAAGCCTATCCCGGAAGCTGAACGGCGCTCGGAAAGTTCACCAAGTTTCTCGCCGCAGAACATCACTTCCCCGGAAACTTCTCCCAATGGCGCAAGTTCACGTTTAAGCGTCCGCAGCAGGGTGGATTTTCCGCAGCCTGTTGCGCCGCAGAGTACTGCCAGTTCTCCACGCTCCAACGAAAACGACACCTCCCGGACTGCCGGGGCATCTGTCTGCGGATATGTAAAGGTCAGACCCTTGACTGCAAGTATCTCCATCTTAGCTTCACCGTCCATTCTGTGATTATCGGCATCAGCATCAGCAGTCCGAAGGCGATGATGCCGCAAATTCCTTTGATACCGGGCTTTTCTACAAATGTATCCGGATAGAACCCGAACCGGAATCCGTTCCCACAGGCAGCGAATACGCATACTCCGGTCAATACCGCATCTGCCGCCATAAATACTGCGTCCTGGAATGTGGTGCGGTATTGTCTTAGCTGTGATCGCCGTCCGCAGCCGTAGCCTCTTGCCTCCATGCTGTCAGCGGTGGTTATGCCGTTTTCCAGCGCCCAGGTGACAAGTATTGAGAATAT
>CAMOEP010000377.1 GCA_946612185.1 uncultured Ruminococcus sp. | reverse complement strand
TGTTCTCGTTCATTTGCAGTTCAGCAGCAGTTGCGGAAACCGGCTCGAAGTCGATACCGTCATTGAGAACCAGTATTTCGCCCTTTGTGTCACGGTTTCCGAATACTCTCCGGTATCCCTGTTTTATTCTGTCGATTGCCTGGTCTGCGATGTGATTCTTTGATTTGAGAAAGCCCGGTTTGCATCCGCCGTTCTCGTTCATGGTATTTTCAAGCCGGAGCGAGTTGAGCGCTGCTGACAGTACTCTTGCATTTTCAGCCTGCAAAGTGATATTGTTCCAGCCGTCATGCGTCTTCCTGAGGAACCGTATAAACTGGAAATCATAGTATTTCTGCCCGTTCACAAGCACCTGAAACGCCTTGAAAATGGGGTCGGCGTTAGTCAGGAAGCTGACACAGCCGCTGTCAACGTACCTCAGACTTCGGACGCTCAGACCGTCGCTGTCAACGAATATCCAGCCGCCAGAACCGAGGAAATAGTCCTCGGTGACGGCTTTCCACATATCGACGGTGGAAAGTGTGTCGCCGGTCTCGCCGTTCAGCAGGGAAATTCGGTGATCGTCGGTTATTTCCGTGACTTCCTCGCCGTCCTTCCGGTAAAGTTTTACAGGAAGCCGGGAGATAGTCTCACCGATCTTGGCGATGCAGGCGGAAACGGTGGGAATTTCCATAGCCTGCGCCCTTGTAAGTGTCTGGCAGTCAGTTTCGAGCCACTGTAAAAGCCGTGTCTCGCCGGAGGTATCCGCCCGTATTTCCTGCCGTTTTCTGCGTTTGAAAAGTCCTATTGTAATCAGTCCTTTCGTGATTTGGGTATAAAAAAACCGCCTTATTACGGGCGGTTTACATTAGATTATATTTTTCAAGTACAATTCGAGCATGATACGCCCGGAGGCGCTCGATATCAAGCATAGCATCGAGACCGATTTCATCTAATTCTTCATCAGTATAAGGATTGTCACATTCAGCTAAATATACCTTGTATCTCTCGACTACTTCATCAGTCAACCATTCAGGTCTTTTGATATTTGAATTCAAATCCATATTGCTTTCCTCCTTCAGCACATTCTAAACAAAAAGAAGTCAAGTTTGATTGCATTTCATCTCTTTGTGATATTGTCAGTGTTGCTTTGATTGGTTTTCACTAAATTAAACCATATTCAGTTAAAACCTTTTTGGCAAAATATGCGTCGTAACGTTTCATATCTCTTGGGGCATCTAACGGCAAATTCTTTACTTCTTCTGCTGTATAAGGATTATCGCAAGCTAATAAATCAGCTTTCAATTCAGATATTGCTTCCTCAGTGAGCCATTCAGGAAGACTCTGTGTATTTAAAGCCATACTTTGCACCACCTTCCAAGCATTTATGAATCTGCGATGTTATTGCTTTTTTCAAATCTTCTTTTTGTTCATCAGACAGTTTTTCGATTAAAGGTTTGCACCTTCTATGCTGTCTGATTCCTGAGTAACAGGCTCGTACAGGTCGTTGGTATCCTTTAAGTTTATTATACCACTTACCCCGGAATTGTCAACCATTTTCCCGGATTTGTCAACCTTTTTCCCAGACTTACTGCCGCCGCCGGAGTCCTCCCCGATCAGGATATGTCTGCCGTTTTTGGTTATCCACCCCCGGCGCTCCTGCTCATCGAACAGATGCCAGTACCGTATTTCAAGCCATTCCTGCTCCAGAGCAATAAGCCTTACCCGGTGGGAAGCGTAGTCCATGAACCAGTCGTTACTCATCATTCAGGGCATAAGAAAACCGCCTTGTTTAGGGGCGGTTTAGTCAGTTATATCTCCATAATCGTCTGGATCTGTCAAGCTCAGACCTAAATGATTCAATATATTTTTAGCAGCAGTTGCCTTTTGCCTTGCACCGTCACTTTCTTCAGAGCCGTCAAATATTTCTTCTTCTGTATATGGCTTCGCTTCCCTTAATGCAAGGCGACATTCGTCAATTAATTTTCTCGTAATATCTAAAGCCATATTTTTCAGCTCCTTCCAGAACTATGTCCACATAATCGTCTTTTTTGTAAATTTTTAAAGCCTTAATTCTCTTCTACTCCAAGCCAAAATCTTTTCGTAAAGCTTTTATTTCCTCACGCATCTTAGCTGTTAGCTTTTTTCGTATTGGAGACATTCTATCATCACGCCCATGAAAGGGGGAAAGCTGACTCCTATATTCTTCTTCCAATTTTTTATACTTTTCAAGCACTTCATTAGCACGCTTAATATACTCATCTGGCAATTCTGGAGTATTTAATTTTAAGTTCTTTACAAACTCTGTTGATAATGGCATTTTGCTCATCCCCCTCCGGAATACTTTCAGGATTTCCGAACATATCCTCTAAAACAGAGAACTTAGCTTTTTCATAAGCGTTGTAAACGGTATCAAAAGGGATATGCTTTTCTGGAAACGTCATAGAATAACGAAATTTTTCATCAAAAGCAATTGCTGCTTTTGTGCCGTCATCAGCACAAGAGCTAAGGTCTTCCCAGCTAAAGGAATATTGACTTCTTCCGGTAACATGATTATGCTCGTTGATGCTGCCTTTGAGCTTGTCGCCGAGAAGTGTAGTATCAACTGTATCAAGATCACCATGAACATCGTAAACCTCACCGTTTGTGCAGATTACTCGGCAATGTTCAACATCACTGTCACTGTATTTATGCTCAAATTCCTGCAAGGATTTCGCAATAGCTTTCTTGTCAGAGAAATCTATTTTGCCGATTTTTTCATAGGTATGCCCGGAAGATTCATTGTTTTCTTCTATTATACCACTTTCACGCCTTTTGTCAACC
>CAMOEP010000376.1 GCA_946612185.1 uncultured Ruminococcus sp. | reverse complement strand
CTCAGCAAACTGTTTGTTTTCCGCAACAAGAAAGAGGGCGCTGATGACTGATACCTTACGCATCGGCAATATAACTATCCCCAAAACCGCTGCCCTTGCGCCTATGGCAGGCGTGGCTGACCGGGCGTACAGGCTGATGTGCCGCAAATACGGCGCAGCAATGACCGTCAGCGAAATGGTGTCCGCAAAGGGTATCGTTTACAGCGACCGCAAAACCGCTGAACTCTGCACTATAACCGAGCCGGAGCGCCCTATGGGGATACAGCTTTTCGGCAGCGAGCCGGAGTTCATGGAGAAAGCCATGGACATCGTTCTGGAGTACCGCCCGGACTTCATCGACATCAACATGGGCTGCCCTGTCCCAAAAGTTGTGGGAACTGGGGCGGGTTCGGCACTTATGAAGGATATTGACCTTGCATCGGCGGTAACAGCGTCAGTGGTGAAGGCTGCCGGGAATGTGCCAGTCACGGTGAAGATGCGAAGCGGCTGGAGCGCCGACAGCATAATTGCCCCGGAGTTTGCAAAGGCTATGGAGGACGCAGGTGCAGCGGCAGTAGCAGTCCATAGCCGCACAAGAGATCAGTTCTACAGCGGCTATGCCGACTACAGCGTTATCGCAGCGGTGAAAAATGCGGTGAAGATACCGGTCATCGGCAGCGGCGACGTTACAGACCTGGACTCATGTTTAAAAATGTATGACGAGACAGGCTGCGATCTTGCCATGATAGGCAGGGGAAGTTACGGAAATCCCTTCGTTTTCCGGGAAATTGCCGCACATTTCGCCGGTGAGGACTACACTCCGCCGACAGTTGAGGAGAAAATGGAGGTAATGCTGGAGCATATCCGCCTTATCCTCAGCCTGAGTGCAAAACCGGAGGAATTCGCAATGCATGAGGCACGCAAGCACGCCGCATGGTATATGAACGGCTACTACGGCTCTGCCAAGTTCCGGGGAAGATGTTACCAACTGGAAACATATGCCCAGGCGCAGGCGCTTGCGGAAGAATTTATCGTATTACAGCGCTCCAGAGGTTCTGATTGTTAAAAATAACGAAAATTTTATCTAAAATTTGTTAAATGTGCCGAAATGGGTGGAAATTTAATTTTCAACTCCCGGAAACGTCGCTGATACGTCATTTTGCAGCGCCGACGATTAAGCACTTTTTTACAACGAAGCGTAAAACCTCAAAAAAAACATACAATATGTAATTGCAAAATTTAGAAAGATATGGTATAATAAAAATGTAGAGAAGCGGTCACGCCGCTTTGAAAGGAAGATCATTATGAAGTTAAGAAAAGGTCGTGCTATCGCTGCCGGCGGTATATTTGCCGCTCTGGTGATCTCGGTCGTCGGCTGTGCCGGAAAAGTTATCGGTCAGATGGAGGAGGACGCTCCTATCATCAGCGAAGCTGAAAACCCCGAACAGCAGCAGACGGAAGTTTCTGCTGAACCTGCCACCGAGGAAGTTACTACCGAACCTGCTTCGGCTGACAAGAGAGTTCATGTGACGGCTGCCGGCGATAACCTTATCCACTACTCAGTATACAAAAATGCTGAGCAACTGGCTGGCCCCGGCGAAAACTTCGACTTCAAGCCCCTTTACGAGAATGTGAAGGATATCGTACAGGCTGCTGATGTGGCGGTTCTGAACCAGGAAACTATCATCTCCGAAAGCAACGAGATCCGTGGTGCTAACGGCGGTGCGCTCCTGTTCAATTCGCCTCCGGAAGTGGCTGATGCTGTTATCGACCTGGGCTTCGATGTTTTCACTATGGCGAATAACCATCTGCTGGACTTCGGCGCTGATGCCCTGGAGGAATCCATACGGTTCTGGAACAAGAAGGCTGAGGAAAATGATCTTACCGTTCTGGGCGCTTATCTGAACCAGGAGGACGCTGATGATATCCGCATCCGTGAGGTCAATGGCGTGAAAATTGCTTTTCTGGCTTACGCTGAGCATATCAACGGCTTCGAGTTCCCCGAAGGCTCGCCGCTGCGTGTTGTTATGAACTACGAGGAGGACGTTATCGAGCGCCAGATCAAAGAGGCTAAAGAGAAGGCTGATGCCGTTATTGTCTCTGCACACTGGGGCGTTGAGGATACCCACCTTGTTTCCGATGACCGCATAGAACTGGCGAATAAAATGGTGAACTGGGGCGCTGATGTTATCCTGGGCTGCCATACTCATACCGCTGAAACTATGGAGTGGATAACCCGTGATGATGGCTCTAAAGGCTTTGTTTACTACTCTATGGGCAACTTCATCTGCTGCCAGACCGATAACTTCAATCTGGTGGGAGAAATGCCCGATTTTGATATAGTCGTTGATGGCGAGACCGGTGAGGTCTATCTGGACGATGTGGGCTGTATACCAACTATAATCCACTACGAATCGCCCGACTTCGCTAACCTGAGAGTGTACCCCTACAGTAAGTATACTCCCGAACTTGCCGCAAGACATGGAGTCCCCTACGCTGTCCCTCAGGGAACGTATACGGACTTTAGCTGGGATATCGTCAATGAGATAATTGAGGAGAATATCCCGGAGGAATTCAGGAAACTTGACAAATAATTTGATTTGTTCACAAAGCGTTAATAAACAATAGCTTTAATAAGTTTTCTGTAAATTTTTTCATTGTGCAAACCGTTCAAAAACAGGACGGAGTGTTTATATAAAGTACCAAAAACGATATAAACCTATTTACTTTTTCCGCCGCCTGTTATATAATAAAATCGTGAATAAATATAGTTTTGGGATCGCTTATCTCATCACGGCAGTGTGATGCGTCTTATGATGAAACTGCTGCGTGGATC